>JANPOJ010000299.1:0-16656 GCA_031427935.1 Ilumatobacteraceae bacterium
AAGAAGCCGACCTTCCAGTGCTCGACGACGATGGCCACGGTCATCACGCCGATCATTCCTGCAGCGGCCAGCGGGGTCAATAGGCCGGCCGCCATCAGCACACCGCTTCCGACCTCGGTCGTTGCGGCCAGGCGGGCTTGCCACTTGGGCCAACGCATGCCGATGCTCTCGAACCAGCGTGCGGTGCCCTCCAGGCCACCTGGGCCGAAGAACTTGTTGTACCCGTGATAGGCCAGGAACAGGCCAAAGACGACGCGCAGGATCAGTAGACCGGCGTTGAACTGATTCACGGCTTCCAACGCTACGGCACGCTTCGATCGGATGGCATATTTCGGGCAGGCCGACCGGTAGCTCTGCTAGAACCAATGCACGTGAATGCAGCCAGGGAACGTGCCAAGTGACGGGTGAGGGCACGATCGTTCCAGCAGATGCCGGCCGAGCGAAACAGGCGTTCCGCCTCATCCGCGGGCTCCTGCGGCATCACAAGCGGCTGTTCTTCACTGCCGTCGGATGTGCAGCCGTGTTCGCAGCATGCACCGTGTTCTCCTCGGTGGTCGTGCGCCTCATCATCGACAAGGTCATCGTTCCCCGGTTCGAAGACGGCACGGTGGCAACACATCGCGTCGTCGCGATCCTTGGTCTGCTGATCGCCGTCGGCGTGGTACGTGCAGTCGGCGTGGTCGGCCGGCGCACCTTTGCGGGCCGCACTTCGTGGCGCGTCACCGAGTCACTGACGGCCGAGGTCGTCGACCGGGTCGTGGCCCAGCCCGTGCCCTGGCATCGTCAGCAGCGCACCGGCGACATCATCACCCGCGCCGGCGTCGACGCCGAGGCGGCCACGCACATCTTGAACCCGCTCCCGTTTGCCTCGAGCGTGGTTTTGATGCTGATCCTGTCGGCCGTGTGGCTGCTGGTCACCGACCTGTGGCTCGGCATGGCCGCCGTTGCGGTGTTCCCGCTGCTGATCGGCCTGAACCTGACGTACCAACGCCGCGTCGAACGCTTCTACGACGAGGCGCAACTCGAACTCGGCAAGCTCAGCGAGGCGGTCCACGAGAGCTTCGACGGCGTGACCGTCGTGAAGTCGTTCGGCGCCGAGAGCCGCGAGACCGAACGCCTGTCGGTGATCGCCTCCCGGCTGCGCAATGCGCGCTTCGGTGCCATTCGTCTGCGCAGCACGTTCGAAGCACTGCTCGACGGCGTTCCGACCCTCGTCAACATCGTCCTCCTGGTAGCCGGCGCATACCGCGTCCGCAGCGGCGACATGACCATCGGTGAACTGACGAGCTTCATCTACCTGTTCACACTGCTGGTGTTCCCGCTGCGCTTGATCGGATTCGCGTTGTCGGAGTTGCCGTACTCGATCGCCGGTTGGAACCGCATCCGCGAACTGCTGGATCAGCCGCTGATCAGCGACCCGGCACTGACGCTGCTGCGTCACGCCGACAACAGCATCGAGCTCGCTGGTGTCACCTTCAACCACGACGGCACCCGCGACGTGCTGCGCAGCGTCGATGCGCTGATTCCGGCCGGCCGCACCGTCGCAGTCGTCGGCTCGACGGGCGCCGGCAAGACCACGTTGCTGCACCTCATCGCCGGTCTGATCCCCGTCGACCACGGCTCGATCACCGTGCCGCAGCAAGGATGCGCGCTGGTGTTTCAGGAGCCCTTCCTGCTGGCCGGCTCGGTGCGTGACAACGTCGCGATGGGTCGCACGCTCGATGACGACGCGATCTGGACGGCGCTGGAGGCCTCGGAAGCGGCCTTCGTGCACGAGTTCTCCGATGGGCTCGACACCATCGTCGGCGAACGCGGCGTCGGCCTCAGCGGCGGTCAACGGCAGCGCATCGCCCTGGCCCGCGCGCTCGTGGGCCACCCGGTCGCACTGCTGCTCGACGACACCACGTCGTCGCTCGACCCGGCCACTGAAGCCAGGGTGCTGTCCAACCTTCGCGACACGCTGGGCGACACCACCGTGGTGGCCGTGGCCTCTCGCCCGTCCACCATCGCGTTGGCCGACGATGTCTTGTACCTCGCCGACGGCCAGGTCGTCGCCCACGGCCGCCATGATCAACTCATGGCTACGGTGCCGGAGTACCGCAGGCTGATGGAAGCCTTCGAGCACGACCGGGCCGAGCACGCTTCCGAAGTGCTCTCGTGACCGAGCCGATCAGCCGCTGGTCCGCCGTGCAGATGATCGGCAAGGGCGTGGAGGCCGCGCCGGCCCTGCGACGCGGCATCGGGGCGACGTTCGGTTTGGCGATGGTCGGCTCGGGCGGGCGAGTCGTGGTGCCGATCCTCGTGCAGCAGGCGATCGACCGAGGGTTGAAGAAGGACCACGTCGACGTCGGCGCGATCACGGTGCTCGGCCTGATCGGGCTCGTCGTCATCATCATCGCCACCATCGCCCAGCGAACCGCCGTCGCCCGCCTCGGCCGGCGCAGCGAAGAAGCCCTGTACGGGCTGCGCGTGCGCCTGTTCGAGCACATCCACCGTCTCAGTCTCGCCGACCACAGCGAGGAGCGAAAGGGAGCGTTGGTCGCCCGAGTCACCAGCGATGTGGAGACGTTGTCGCAGTTCTTCTCGTGGGGTGCGTTGGCATGGCTGCTCGACGGCACGTTGATGGTGATGGTGGCTGGTGTGATGTTGGCGTACGACTGGGTGCTCGCCCTCGTCGCCTTCGCCACCGCGGCGCCGCTGGCAATCGTGCTGCGAAACGTGCAACGACACCTGGTGACCGCGTACGATAAGGCCAGGTCACGCAACGCCGAGGTCCTGACGGCGGTCAGCGAAGTGGTCTCGGGCTCCGAGACGCTGCACGCGTACGGCGCTGGCCCGCACTATGCGAGGTTGACGAAGCAGTCCAGCCACGAGCGATCGAACGCGTTCATCCGCGCCAACACCATCGGCGCGTTTCTGTTCCCCTCGGGCGAGGTGTTCAGTGTGCTGACCGTGGCCGCAGTGGTCAGTGTCGGCGTGATTCGCGGGCCCGGGGCCGGCCTCACCTCTGGCGCATTGGTGGGGTTCATCTTCCTGACCTACCGCTTCCTGGAACCGATTGCCGAGTTCACCGAGGTGCTCGATCAGACCCAGACCGCTGTGGCCGGGCTGCGCCGCGTGCTCGGCGTGCTCGACAACCCGATCGGCCCACCCGAGCCCCTGCATCCGGTCACGCTGCCGAAAGGGGTTCTCGGCGTCAGCATCGAGAACGTCACGTTCGCCTATCGCAGCAGGGGCGACGACGAAGAGCCGCCGGTGCTCATCGACGTCAACGCGCACATTCCCGCGGGCCAGCAGGTCGCCGTCGTCGGTGAGACCGGTTCGGGCAAGACCACCCTCGGTCGTCTGATCGCCCGCTTCGCCGACCCCACTATCGGCACCGTGCGTCTCGGCGGCGTGCCGTTGACCGCGGTGGCCAATGACGAGTTGCGCGTGCGACTGGTCGTCGTGCCGCAAGAGCCGTTCCTGTTCGACGGGACCATCGCCGCCAACCTGGGGTTCGCTCGGCCGATGCTGAGCGTGCCCGATCTCGAGCAGGCGATCCGCGGGCTCGACCTCAGCGATTGGCTGGAGACGTTGCCCGACGGCCTGTTCACCCACGTCGGCCAGCGCGGGGATCAACTGTCGGCCGGTGAACGACAGTTGGTGGCGTTGGTCAGGGCCTCGCTGGTCGGTCCCGACGTGCTGGTGCTCGACGAGGCCACCTCATCGGTCGACGCGCTCACTGAGGTACGCATCGGCCGGGCGCTTGACAAGTTGGCGGCCGGCCGCACGACGATCGCAATCGCTCACCGTCTGTCGACAGCGGCGCGTGCTGATCGGGTGCTGGTGCTCGAGCACGGCCGGCTGGTCGAGGATGGTTCTCACACCGAGCTGCTGGCCGCCGGTGGTGCGTACTCGCGGATGTACGAAGCGTGGATAGCGGCCACCGCTTCGACCCAATGAGTGGAGTGTTTCACGCCCACCTGGGTAGGCCGAACAACTCCACGCTGGTCAGTTCTGCACGTCGATGTCGAACGGCAGCGGCCCGTAGACCTTGCTGATCTCGCACGTGACCGAGGTGCCGCCGATGTCAACCGTCGACGTCCATGTGGCGGTCGCACCGGCTGCGACATCGAGCACCGGCACGGTGTCGATCTGGGTGTCGTTACCGTTGTCGAAGTCGACCTCGATGCGGTAGTCGCGTTGGTGATCGTCGAGGTTGCGGATGGTGCCGTGCAGCGTGGCGGTCCCGTGGTCGATGGTGCACGGCTGTTGCACGAACAGTTCGTGCGGGCCCGGTTCGAGGAAGTTGCGGACCTCGCGCAGCACGACCCTGGTGAAGAAGAAGCCGCCGACGCACACGGCGAGTGCGATCGGTGCCAGCGCCAATCCGGCGACAGCGAACCCGTGGCCGTAGCCATCGTTGCGACGCGCCGCCTTCAGCCCGAGCATGCCGAACACGATCGCCCCAACCGCCGCCGCGGCGGCGAGCGCGAAGAGGAACGGGACCCAGCCGAGCGCGACGGCGGAGATCCCCATGACCATTGAGGCGATCGCCTTGCCACGGTGCCGCGGCGGTGTCGGGGCAGGCACGATCGGCTGTGCCATCGGGGAGTCCACATATCGCTGGCCGTTGACGGAGACGTCCGATGTCCATTGCACGCCGTTGAAGTACCGGTATTCGAACCGGTGTATCGGGTCGAGGTACCAGCCAGGCTCCACTGGATTGCACCCTATCGACGTCTACGATCGCCGCCGGTGAAAGGAACGAGATGGAACTAGTGCTGATCCGACACGGTGAGCCGGAATGGGTGCGCGACGGGCTGAACGTCGTCGACCCACCGCTGACGCAGCGGGGGCTGCGCCAGGCCGACTGCGTGGCCGACGCGCTGGAAGGCGAGGTGTTCGACGAGATCGTGACCTCGCCGCTACGGCGCCCGCGCCTGACCGCCGCGCCATCACTTGCACGGCGTAGCGCCGACGAAGTGGTCGAAGCGTGGTTGGAGGAGATCCGCGAGCCGAACTGGCACGGCACCCCTGCCGAGTTGGCCCAGAAGGCCTACGAGGAGGAGCGGTCTCGCATCGCCTCGGCGCGATGGGAGGGTGTGGTCGGAGGCGAGCCGGCGCGAGCGTTCGTCGAGCGCATGCGTGCGGGCGCCACCCAGTTCCTCGCCGAGCGTGGCATCTACCGCAGCAAGCAGACCTTGCCGGTGTGGCACATGGACCAATCCGACCGTCGCATCGCCGTGTTCGCCCACGCCGGCACCAACGGCGTGATCCTGTGCCATCTGCTGGGGCTCGACCCGGTGCCGTGGGAGTGGGACCGCTTCGTCACCGGCCATGCGTCGATCACCAGGTTGGTGACGATGGAGCTCGCCGACGGCCACACGTTCAGCCTGACGAAGCTGTCCGACGTCGAGCACCTCGCCGTCGACGACCGGACCGGCTAGCGACTCATCGCCAGGAGCACCGCATGCGCTTGATGCCGTTGATGAACGCGCTCTGGAGGTAGTCGGGCTCCGACGTGACCTGCAGGTTCGGCAGGCGCATGCGGATCTCGTCGAAGATCACGGCGATCTCGCGACGTGCCAAGTTGGCGCCGAGGCAGAAGTGCGGTCCGCCTGCGCCGAACCCGACCTGCTGGGGTTGCAGTGGGCGGGCGATGTCGAAGTCGTCGGCGTTGGGGAACACGGTCTCGTCGCGGTTGGCCGAGTTGTACCACAGCACCACTTTCTGACCGGCTTCGACCTTGGTGTTGTGGATCACGGCGTCTTCGGTGACAGTCCGGCGGAAGTGGATGACGGGCGTCGAGCAACGCACGATCTCGTCGACCGCAGTCTTGACGTGCCCTTCGTAGTTGTCGAACCACGATCGCCGCTGATCCGGGTTGTCGGTCAGCAGCTTCATCCCGTGGGCGATCGCGTTGCGGGTGGTCTCGTTGCCGGCCACGACGAGCAGGATGAAGAACGATCCGAACTCCTGCGGCGTCAGCCGCTCGCCGTCGACCTCGGCATGCATCAGCACCGAGGCGATGTCGTCGCCCGGGTCGGCCCGACGGTTCTCGCCGAGTTGCTGGGCGTACATGAACATCTGCATCAGCACGCCCATCAACTGCTCGAACGAGCCGACGTACTCAGGGTCGCCGACACCGAGGATGACGTTGGTCCATTGAAATATCTGCGCCTCGTCCTCGGGTGGGATGCCCATCATCTCGCAGATGATCTGGAGGGGGAGCGGGGCGGCGATCTGCTCGACGAAGTCGCACTCGCCATCGGGGAACTCCTCGATCAGTCGATCGATGATCGTTGTCGCCTTGGTGCGCACGTACCCCTCGACCTGGGTGATCTGCTTCGGCGTGAAGCCCTTGGCGACGATGTTGCGCAGGCGGAAGTGGCGAGGGTCGTCCATTGCGATCATCGACCCGATGAACTCGTTCATCTCCTGGGGGATGTCGCCGATGTTGACGCCGCGGCCGCTGATGAACACGTGCGGGTTGCGGCTGGCGGCCCACACGTCGTCGTAACGGGTGACGGCCCAGTACCCAGGACCCTTCGGCAACGGGCTGCCTTCGTACAGCCATTCGTCGAAGAAGACGAGCTCGTCGGCGTGCCGCAACGCGCGGAACGCGCCGTGCCGGTAGTCGCGCGACGCTGTCCAGAACTCCGGGTCGCTGAGATCGAATGTGCCGAGTGCAACATCGCTGGCCATGCGGGCGAGCGTACCGATGCGACACCTTCCACGTAGGCTCGTAGGCGTGCTGACCTTCCCGGAGATCGAGCGAGCCCTGGTGGTCACTGCCCATCCCGACGATGTCGATTTCGGTGCGGCGGGCACGGTGGCAACGCTGACCGACGCTGGTGTGCACGTGACGTACTGCCTCGTCACCGACGGCGACGCGGGTGGTAGCGACCGGTCGATCTCACGCCACGACATGGCGATGCTGCGACGCAAGGAGCAGACCGACGCTGCCGCTCAGGTGGGGGTCACCGACCTGTTCTTCCTCGGTCACGGCGACGGGCGCGTGCAGGCCACGCTGCAGTTGCGTGCCGACATCAGCGCGGTCATCCGTCGCGTGCGACCTCGTGTCGTCATCACCCAGTCGCCGGAGCGCAACCTCGATCGCATCTACGCCAGTCACCCCGACCATCTCGCTGCGGGCGAGGCGGCGCTGTGCGCCGTGTACCCCGATGCCCGCAACCCCTTCGCCTTCCCAGAGCTGTTCGAAGAGGACCTCGAGCCATGGGCCGTCGACGAGGTGTGGGTCATGGGCGGTGCCAGTGGCACGCATCCCATCGAGGTCACCGCGGCCGTTGACCGCAAGATCGCCGCACTGATGTGCCACGTCAGCCAACACCCTGATCCGCAGCGCACAGCGACGATGGTTCGGGAGTGGATGGCCAACACGGCCAAGCAGTTCGGACTACCCGACGGCGCCTCTGCAGAGACGTTTCGTGTCGTCGACACTCGTTAGCTACCATCCGGTAACAAGTCTCATCGAGGGGAATCACCATGCCTGAAGCAGTCATCGTCGCCACCGCTCGCAGCCCGATCGGCCGCGCCAACAAGGGTTCGCTCACCACGCTGCGGCCCGACGACATGTCGACCCAGATCATCGAGGCGCTGATGAAGAAGGTGCCGCAGGTGCAGGGCTCCGACATCGATGACCTGATGATGGGCATCGGCCAACCGGCGGGTGAGGGCGGCTTCAACATCGCTCGGGTCGTGGCCGTGCTGGCCGGGCTCGACGACGTTCCCGGCGTCACCGTCAACCGGTACTGCTCGTCGAGCCTGCAGACGATCCGCATGGCCTTCCACGCGATCAAGGCAGGCGAGGGCGACTGCTTCATCGCCGCCGGTGTCGAGACCGTCAGTCGGTATGCGTCAGGTGCCAGCGATACGGCGCCGAACGCGATCTTCAAGCCGTCGGGGGAGCGCACCAAGTCGCGGGCCCAGGGCGGTCAGGGCGCGTGGACGCCTCCGTCGGGTCTGCCCGACATGTACATCGCCATGGGCCAGACCGCGGAGAACGTGGTCGAGGTCGAAGGCGTGACCCGTGAGGAGATGGATCGCTTCGGTGTGCGCTCGCAGAACCTGGCGTGCCAGCACGCGGAGAACGGCTTTTTCGACAACGAGATCACGCCACTGGTGCTCGAGGACGGCACGATCGTCAGCAAGGACGACGGCCCGCGCCCGGGCACCAACTACGAGACCGTCAGCCAGCTGAAGCCGGTCTTCCGGCCCGATGGCACGATCACCGCCGGCAACGCCTGCCCGCTCAACGACGGTGCCG
Source organism: Ilumatobacteraceae bacterium (assembly GCA_031427935.1). Lineage (GTDB taxonomy): Bacteria > Actinomycetota > Acidimicrobiia > Acidimicrobiales > Ilumatobacteraceae > JAENVT01. The sequence goes on from JANPOJ010000299.1 coordinate 8,273, forward strand.
CAGCCGTGATGGTGATGAGCGACGCCAAGGCCAAGCAGCTGGGCCTCACACCGTTGGCGCGGATCGTCGCATCCGGCGTCTCTGGCTTGAACCCCGAGATCATGGGCCTCGGCCCCATCGAGGCCTGTCGCCAGGCGCTCGCCCGGGCCGGGATGACGATGGACCAGATCGATCTCGTCGAGATCAACGAGGCCTTCGCGGCGCAGGTCATCCCGTCGGCCAAGCACCTCGGAATCCCGATGGAGAAGCTCAACGTGCACGGCGGCGCCATCGCCCTCGGTCACCCCTTCGGCATGACCGGCGCCAGGATCATGACCACCCTGATCAACGGCTTGCAGTACGAAGACAAGACCTTCGGGCTGGAGTCGATGTGTGTCGGCGGCGGCCAAGGCATGGCCATGATCGTCGAGCGGTTGAGCTGACAGCAGCTGAAGCGGAGGCCTAGCGGCTCTCGGCGCGGACCCGAATGATCTCGGGTTCGTTGGGTAGTTGGATGGCCCTCACGACGTAGTGCTGGTCGGCGGTCAGCAGCTCGGCCAGCGCCCAACACGCGTCGGATTCGCGTTGCCCGTCACCGATGGGGTGCAACTCGTCGACATCGAGTCCGGCAGAGTCGGCCTCGGCATGCCACAGGGCCACCAGACCACGGCGTAGCTCGGGGTCGTCGATCAGGTCGGCGCCGCGTAGGCACAACTCGACGCTGGTGATGGTGACCGGTTGCAACTCGGCGCGGTTCACGACGTCGCCGCTGAGCTCGCCATCGAGCATCACGACCACGGGGCCGCCGTTGCCGGCGACACCACCCACGAAGCCGTACCGGATCAATGGCCAGCCGTCGTCTCCGGTCGTTTCGAACCGAACTCGATCACCTGGCCGGTACATCATGCCGTCGCCTCGGCCAGCACGGCGTCGCTGAACGCGGGCCACATGCGCAAGGCCTCGTCGGCCCAGTCATCGAAGGCTCGATCAGTTAGGGCGAGGCAGGCCACCCCCACGGCAGGATCCACCCACATGAAGGTACCGGCGCCACCGAAATGTCCAAACGTCGTCGGCGAGTTCGTTGTGCCGGTCCAGTGTGGTTGCTTGGTGCCGCGGACCTCGAAACCGAGTCCCCACGGGCATGGTGCGAACCGGCCGACCCCAGGGATGACCCCGTTCAGGTCGGGGAACTGTGACGTCACCGCGTCCGTTGCCGTCGCCGCGGAGATCAGCGTCGGTGTGCGGGCCTCGAGGGCAAAGCGGGTGAGGTCGGCCGCGTTGCTCCACATCCGATGCGCCGGCGAACCGTTCAACGTCGTCGAGGTCATCCGCAGTGGATGCAGCACGGCCTCGTCGAGGTAGCTGTCGAAGCTGATCCCGGCGGAGTCGGCAACCGCTGCTGCTGCCATCTCGATCCCGGTGTTCGAATAGATCCGGTTGCGCTCCGGGCGGGCGATCGGCTCGGTGCCGTCGAAGCCGTATCCGCCGGCATGGCATAGCAGGTGCCGCAGCGTGCAGCCTGCCTGCCCGACGGCCTGATCGAAGGCGACGATTCCCTCCTCGACAGCAACCAGGCACGCCCACGTCGTGATCGTCTTGGCGACCGACGCGATCCGGAAGATGTGCTGCTGATCACCGGCGGTGTCGATCGAGCCGTCGGGGTGGATGACGGCCGCGGCGACCGTCTCGACCGGCCAGGTGCGGATTAGCCCGAGTGCCTGCACCGCGTTGTCAGGCGAGGCCGGTGGAGCGCAGCATCTCGGCCACCTGGAAGGCCAGATCGAGGCTCTGGCGGGCATTCAGCCGCGGGTCGCACACCGTCTGATACCGATCGTCGAGCTGGCTGTCGAGGATCTTGTCGGCGCCGCCGACGCACTCGGTCACGTTGTCGCCGGTGAGCTCGACGTGGATCCCGCCTGGCCACGTGCCCTCGGCCTGGTGCGCCTGGACGAAGCCCTTGATCTCGGCGACGATGTGATCGAAGTCGCGCGTCTTGCGGCCCGACACCGATGTGAAGGTGTTGGCATGCATCGGGTCGCAGGCCCACACCACCGGATGCCCGGCTTCTCGGGCTGCCCGCAGCAATGGCCGCAGCCCGTCTTCGATCTGCTCGGCCCCCATGCGGCTGATCAGGGTCAGCCGGCCAGGGATGCGCGCCGGGTTGAGTTTGTCGCACAGTTCCAGCACGAAGTCGGCCGTGGTGCCCGGCCCGATCTTGCAGCCCACGGGGTTGCCCACGCCGCGGAGGAACTCGATGTGGGCGCCGTCGAGTTGACGGGTGCGCTCGCCGATCCACAGCATGTGCGCCGAGCAGTCGTACCAGCCGCCGCTCAACGAATCCTGGCGGGTCAACGCTTCCTCGTAGCCCAGCAACAACGCCTCATGGCTGGTGTAGAAGTCGACCTCGTGCAGGTTGTGGTTGTTCTCGGTGTCGACGCCGCAGGCGCGCATGAACCGCAGCGCCCGATCGATCTCGGCGGCGATCTGGTCGTAGGCGCGGCCCTCCGGGCTCGACGCAACGAACTCCTGCGTCCAGGCATGCACTCGACCGAGGTCGGCGAACCCGCCCTTGGTGAACGCCCGCAGCAGGTTCAGGGTCGACGCTGACTGGTGGTAGGCCTGCACCAACCGGTCGGCCGACGGCACCCGCGCCGCCTCGGTGGGGTTGGGGTCGTTGACGATGTGCCCACGGAACGTCGGCAGGTCCATCTCGCCGACGCGTTCGAACGCTGCCGATCGGGGTTTGGCGAACTGCCCGGCGATCCGCCCGACCTTGACGACCGGCACACCGAGCGAATAGGTCAGCACGACGGCCATCTGCAAGATCACGCGCAACTTCTCACGGATGTTGACTGCCGAGAACTCTTCGAAGCTCTCGGCGCAATCGCCTGCCTGCAGCAAGAACGCGTTGCCGGCAGCGACGTGCCCCAGCGTGGTCTGCAACGAACGTGCCTCGCCGGCGAACACCAGCGGGGGATAGGAAGCGATCTGCTTCAGTGCCCGATCGAGGTCGCCCTGATCAGGCCACGTCGGTTGCTGCTCGGCAGGAAACGCCTGCCAAGACGAAGGTGTCCACGCCTTTGCCACGCAGCAATGCTAATTGCTGCGATCGCCATCTCCGCCGTGATGAGACAGCGAAAGGCCAGGCACGGAATCCCCAACCCGGTTGCACCGGATCATCCGTGCCTGGCCTCAGGGCAGGTCTGTGAAATCTCAGGCTGCGAGGATGCGCACTGCGTCTTCGCGCAACCCGGCGACTGCCCGGCTGACGAGACGACGTGCGGCTTCGGCGGTGACGCCGAGGTTCTCGCCGACTTCGCGGAAGCTCTTGCGCTCGCCGTCGAGCAGCCCGAACCGGGCTTCGATGGCGTAACGGGCACGCTTGTCGAGCGTGCCGAGCAGCTCGTCGAGCAGCTCGCTGTCGACCATCGCCATCACGGCATCTTCAGGGGTGCCGTCGCCGTTGGCCATCAGGTCGCCGAGGGTGGCATCGCCATCGTCGCCGATCGTCTTGTCGAGCGAGACGGGGGTGGTGAGCCGGTGCAGCTCGGCATTGCCGAGGTCCAACGTCTCGCCATCGCCCGAGGCCTGGCGCAGCGCAGCACGGAGGCTGGCCGAACGATCACCGGGGATGCGGATGAGGCTTGCCTTCTGATCGAGGGCCCGGCCGATGGCTTGGCGGATCCAGAAGGTTGCGTAGGTGGAGAACTTGAAGCCTCTGCGCCAGTCGAACTTGTCAACGGCGTGCTCGAGCCCGAGATTGCCCTCTTGGATGAGGTCGAGCAGATCCATCCCTTGGGGGAGGGGGTATCGGCGGGCGATGGAGACGACGAGGCGGAGGTTGGAGCGGATGAAGCGATCCTTGGCGTCGGCGGCTGCGGCAACGGCCGCCTTGAGGGCGGCACCCTTCTCACCGTTGGCGAGACGCTCGGCCGCATCGCGGCCGGCTTCGATGACGCGAGACAGCTGACGCTCTTCTTCAGCGTTCAGCAGCGACACTTTTCCGATGTCATTCAGGTAGAGACCGATAGAGTCATTCATGGCAATTGTTCTCAACTTCTTTGTGTGTTTGCGTATTCCAGGGGCATACTGTGCCGGTTGACACGTGCCTGGGGCACGCCGGGGGATCGGCACTTCGTGGATCTTCCCGTAGAACTACGCGGCTTTCAGATTGGGGCCGGTTTAGCTCGATGTCGGTGAAATGGGGGGGTCAGAATTGGGGGGAACGGACAACAGTACTACATCGGCGCGAATTTGTCATGTCAATACAGCGTTTCTCGTCAAGAAATCCGCAGGTCAGGGGTGCCTGCGTGGTAAAGCTTCCCCGCCCTAGACTGGGCCACCGTGCCCATGCGAATCGGACTGTTCGGCGGCACGTTCGATCCGCCCCATGTCGGCCATCTGGTCACAGCGGTCAACGTGCGCCATGCCCTGTCGCTTGATGCCGTGGTGCTGATGGTCGCCAACTCGCCCTGGCAGAAGCGGGGGACCAGGTCGATCTCCCCCGCAGAAGACCGTTTGGCCATGGTCGAAGCTGCTGTCGCCGATGTCAAAGGCCTGGTCGCGGGCGATGCCGAGATCCGCCGCGGTGGGTCGAGCTTCACCGCCGACACCCTGGCCACCTTGGTCGAGAGCTACCCGGGCGCCGAACTGTTCACGATCGTCGGCGACGACGCCGCTGCAGGATTGACGACGTGGGAGCGCCACCAGGAAGTAGTGGCGCAATCCCGTCTCGTCGTCGTCGACCGGCCCGGAACACCCGTCGAATTGCCATCCGGGTTCGAGTGGCTGCACGTCGAGGTGCCCCGCCTCGAGGTGTCGAGCACCGACTTGCGTGCTCGTGTGCGCGACGGTCGACCGCTCGATTACCTGGTGACCGAACCGGTGCTCGACATCATCGCCATGCGCAACCTGTACCGGGACGCGGCATGACCTCGCTTGCCGCGCGTCGGCGGCGCAACACCATCTTGGCTCTGGCCGCTGGCGTGCTCGCCGCAATCGCTGCGCCGACCTTGTTGTACGTGGGCGCCAAGGCGATCACCAACTCCAAGGCCGGCCAGAACGTGCAGGCCGATCTGAAGCCGGAGCAGACCTTCCCGCAGACTCCGACGGCAATGCTGGCGACCGTCAGTGCCACCAACGAACTCACCAGCGTGACCGTGCTGGTGCTGGCACCCGACGCCGACGTCAGCCCGGCCGGCTACGACCAGCGTGGCGGCAGCATGGTGTCGGTGCCTATTAACGTCGACAACGGATCCGGCGAGCAGGTGCTGTCCCTGCACGACTCGTACGCGACCGGGGGAGAGGACCAACTCCGCACCGATCTCGAATCGGCCATCAACCTGACCATCGACTTCAGCTCCGTGATGACGGCCGAGCAAGTCGCGGCGTTCCTCACCGGGTTGCCCGCCGTGCAGACCACCTTCCAGCGCGATGTGCTCGGCCCCGACGAGGCGCCGGTGTTTCCGAAGGGCCCGGCGGTGCTGACTGCCGCGCAGGTCGCGCAGGTCCTCACCACCCGGTCGCCGACCGAGCGCGAGCATGCGCGCCAGACCAACCTCGACGCGTTGTGGACCGGCATCGCCGCCGCGATCGGGACTGGTCGTCAAGGGCAGACACTGAGCGCCCAGTCGCCGACCACGTTCGACGAGATGGCGGCCAGGCTGATGGCAGGCCCGGTGGCGTCGCGTGGATTGGTCGAGCGGCCGCTGGGGGCGGATCGGAATCCGGAAGGGCTCGACGTGGAGGAGCTCGATCGCTCCGACACGATCCTGGTCTTTGCCAGCATCGCCCCGGCGCAGATGACACGACCGGCCGGTGGCCTCTCGTACCGCCTCGAGGCCCCGCCCGGCTATGACCAGCAGGTGCGCAAGACCATCGGCATCTTGTTGTCGTTCGGTGGCAACGTGGTGTCGGTCGATCTCAACGCCGAACCGACGGCGGAGACCACGTACCTCATCTATGACAAGGCGTTGTCCACCGCTGAGCCGACCGAGAACGCCCTCTTCGGGACTATCAAGATCGACACCCCCGACGTGCGCCTCGGTGGCGTCGACGAGACGATCGCACTGGGCACCACCTACCTCGACGGGGTCGATCTCTCGGCACCCGACGCGACATCGTCGACGTCGACGTCGATCGAGCCGACGACGGAGACCACCGCATGAGCCAAGCGTCTGCAGCGGCCCTTGCCGTGACCGCAGCACGCACCGCTGACGACAAGAAGGCCGAGCGCACGCTGGTCCTGTTCGTTGGCGATGTGTTGTCGATCACCGACTACTTCGTGATCACCAGTGCCTCGAACCGGCGACTGGTGCGCATGGTCGTCGACGAGATCGAACAGGCGGTGCGCGAGCAGCACGGTCGTTCACCCCTGCGGATCGAGGGTGTCGCTGAGCAGCAGTGGGTGCTGATCGACTACGGCGACGCGGTCGTGCACGTATTCAGCGATGAGATCCGTGCCTACTACGAGATCGAGCGGCTGTACCGCGACGTGCCGAAGGTCGACTGGCAACTCGAAAGGCCCGACGTCCCGATCGACTAGGCGGCACATCGCTATCGTTAGTAGTTCCATGTCACTACCGCTTTCGGGCCCGTTCGACACGGGCCAACTTCCTCGGCTTGCTCCGTATCCGGTGACCGTCACCGTTGCCCGCACGGTTGCGCCCGGGTGGGAAGCGGAGTTCTTGCGCTGGGCGGACGAACTGGTCACGGCAGTCCGTGAGTTTCCTGGTTGCCTCGGCGCTGCGGTGCTGCACCCGGGTGCGGACGGAGGGGAGTACCAGATCATCGTCCGCTTCTCCGACGGGCTGATGCTGCGCGTGTGGGAGCGTTCGGCGATCCGCAACGAGTTGATGGATCGCGCCGACAAGTTCGTCACCGGTACACGAATGCAACGCACGGTGGGCGTCGAGGAGTGGTTCAACGCCGCCGGCCTCGCCGAGCCGAAACGCCCGTTGTGGAAGAAGCTGTCGTTCGAGGTCGCCTGGGTCTATCCCGCGGCACTGATCATCTCGGTGTTCCTCGCACCGTTGCTGGTGAAGATCCCTCTCGGGATCCGAGTGCTGACCAGCATCGCGACCGTCACGATTGTGATGCAGTTCGTCGTGCTACCGGTCCGTAAACGCCTGCGAGCGAAGCGTCACTTCTGACGCGTTGGGAACGGTGACGACTCGTTGGTAATCTCAGGCGTCCCAAACGGGGCTGTAGCTCAGTTGGCAGAGCACTTCCATGGCATGGAAGGGGTCAGGGGTTCAATTCCCCTCAGCTCCACGAAACCATTATGGCATAAGGGTTTCAAGGCTTCAAACACACACCCAACCAGGCTGCGGCTGCGAGGCGACGCTCGGGTATCGCCGGAGTCGGATCGTTGGACTACTTGGACGCCTACCTTCTTGAGGCCGAGGTGATGTGTCGCACGATCTGGTCGCCTTGGAGTTCTTCGTCCCAATTGCCGATCGACCATAGAGCCAGAGACCTAGATCCAAGCTCTTGGGCAGCGGGCCACAGGTCGTGGCCGTGAATGTCGCTGAAGTCGGCATCGATGTCAAGATCAACGAGATCATCCTCTACAGCGGAAAGCGCCTTTCGGACGCGAATGGGAAAGGTCTTCGCTGAGACGCCACGAGCCGTTTCTTCGAGCGTCACCAGTTGCCGGGCAATATTGAGAACCGGTCCCCAGTGGGGGCGGATGTTGGGGAGTTCGCCAATAAGTGCTTCGAGTTGCTCTCGGAGCGCCAGCGAGTAGTAAAAGCGATTCGTCTTGGCGCGTTGGGCGAGAAGTCCGGCTCGTTCGAGCTTGGGCTCGCACTCATCGCTCACATTGCGCTTTGTGTATCCCGTTTCGGACGCAAGAGTCGCAACGCTTTTGATCGGTGTGTCCGGTTGGGTCAGGAAGCAGCGCAAGATCTCGGATCGCGCGCCGAGGCCGAACATCGCTCGCAAGCGAAGCCAAGCTAGCGATGGGCGGCTGAGGGGAGGCAACGTGGATCGCTCGGTCACCTGATAGGCACGCGCTATGCCCGAACCGGGCCAGGTCACGCCAGAGTGGGCACTGACCGTGGCCGCGAATTCACCCCAATGGTTCTCGTCCGCAGTGTCGCCGGCAAGGCTTCTGAGCCTTGCGCGAGACACATGCCGCCAGTTTCGAATGCACCAGTCGGTGGCTTCATCGCGCAGGCGTGGGTCACGGTCGTGCAACCACGCGGTGAACACAATGAGCGGCTCGGGATCGATCGCCCAATCACCGTGCGTCGAATTCCAGCCAGAGACTCCCAATTCGGTCCAGGCGCCCCATGCGAGGGCAACTGCCTGCTCGGCAACGGTGGCTTTCGGTCTTCGGTTAAAGCTCGCCATCTTGTACCTCCACGCCGAGCAAACGAAGAATGCGCTCCAGCTCTCCTCTG
>JANPOJ010000300.1:0-1732 GCA_031427935.1 Ilumatobacteraceae bacterium
CCTGCATGGCACAGGACGTGGGTGCAGACCTCAAGTGGGCCAATTCTTTGTCTCCAGCACGCAAGACACGAGTTTGTCCTGCCAGTGCCGCGAATGTGCGCGTCGGCAATGGGTTCAGGTGCTGGCATGCGCTGGTCGTCACGCATCACACCCGCCTCACGGGCCATCACCTTGGTGTCTTCCAAGAACCGCTTCGGCCGATCCGACGCCCGCAACCGGTTCCGTTGACCAACCAGCACCGTTGGATGAAACGCCGCATGCCCGGCATCGACCCCGGCAGCTGCCTGCCAGCGCAAATCGCACTCGAGATGATCGACCGCTTCCTGATCGGACAGGCCCTCCAACGACTGCAACACCATCACCGTTGCCAACACCCGCGCTGGCACCGTCGGCCGGCCGAGCTGCGAATTCTTGTAACAATCAGCGAAATAGTCGTCGCCGAACAAGCGGTCACCATGCTCGGCCAACAGCCGATAGACGCCCTTCAACCGATCACCGAGCAACTCCCGCGGATTCTCGAACCGCTGCCCCACCACTGCCGACCCCAAAGCCATAACACATACTATTTTCGCGGGTCACCACCCACCGCGGATCCCTTCAACAAAACGACTACTTCAGGACTCACCTAGGCTCGTATCCGCGGGGGAGATCAAAGCCGAACGATTCGGCAATGCGTTGCAAGTCGACCTCGACTCTCTCCACCGCTATCAGGATCTGCGCCCCGGCCCCGGACGACCGGCCCACCCCGACGTGGCATGGGAGATGCTCGGCGACGCGAAGCCGCGTGGGCTCAGAGATCTGCATGCGTTGGCCATCGCAGTCCGCCGTCGTGCCGATCGCCACGAACTCCGCGTCCTTCCGGGGTCCCTCAACCGTCTGTTGGACGATCACCGAGTTGTGGTCTCCGGCGCGGCTTCTGCGGCCCATGCGGGCGCAGCGGTCCAGGGCCGACCGCCGTACGACCTCTACATCCGTCGATCCGACTATCCCGCCTTGGTCAGGGAGTACCGGATGCGGGTCAGCGACGAGCCGAACCTGATCGTCAGAGTCGCACCGGACGACGCTTGGCTGTTCGAGCGAGGCCGTCACGCTCCGATGGTCGTGTCAATGGTCGACATGGTCGACGATCGCGATGACCGCTCGGCATCTGAGGCACTGCGAGCCCGAGCAGAAGCATGAGCGACATCCAGCCGGCCGACGACTTGCCAATCGCCAACCTCGGACCCTTGACTGTCGCCGGCGCGTCGACCTGGGAAGCAATCACAGAGCTCGCCACTCTCATCCGGCTCGACCGATGGGCGATCGTGGGCGGGCAGATGGTCGCGATCCATGCAGCTCTTGTCGGCGTCGAACCTCCGCGAGTCACGGACGACGGCGATGTGGTGGTCGATGTGCGGGTGTTCGGACGCCAGGCAATGCGAGATGTGGCGTCAACGTTGACGTCGATCGACTTCAAGTCGTCGGAGTCGCCCGAAGGAGTGACTCGATTCGAGCGCGGCCACGCCAGGATCGACCTGCTCGCTCCGGAGGGCATCGGAGCGAATGCCGAGACGATCGCTCGCTGCAAATCGGCCGATCGACGACCTCGAAGCCATGTCAGGCGAGATGTTGAAGACGGACCGCAAGCGGCTTTGGGGAGCGACTAATCCGATCTTCGACGATCTAACCCACCGAGCTCGTCTGACCGTGACGAACATGAACGATGTCGTCGACGTGACCAGCTTGTTGCTGG
>JANPOJ010000301.1:0-9836 GCA_031427935.1 Ilumatobacteraceae bacterium
ACCAGGAACCGCCAGGGCAATGACGTCGGCGCCAGCTATCGGTCGGCGATCTTCTACACCGATGAGGCGCAGCGCGCCATCGCCGAAGACACGATTGCCGACGTCGAAGCGTCTGCGTTGTGGCCCGGCAAGGTGGTCACCGAAGTCGTCCCGGTGGGTCCGTTCTGGGATGCAGAGCCCGAGCACCAGGACTACCTGCTGCGCTATCCGGCGGGCTACACCTGCCACTTCGTTCGGCCCAACTGGAAACTCCCGCGCCGTGAGGCGATTGCCTGACCGAGTCCACCTGCATCGGAGGTCGGTCCTACGGGAAACCCACGCTACAACCTTGATTCTTGACGCCGGATTCCTGATCTCGGTCGATCGTGGCGATCGGGCCGCTCAAGAGTTCCTGACGGCGACGTCATGGCGCCCCGCTCTCGACAACACACCCGGCCGTCGCTCCAGGCATGGCGCAACGGTGCACGGCAATCCCGCCTCGCACGGTTCCTCGACACGGTCGTCGTCCATCCATTCGACGATGGTGTGGCCGTGGGCAGCATTCTTGCATTCTTGCCCGGTTGCGGACTACCGACGTTGTCGATGCCCATCTGATCGCCGTCGCGATACGCCTCGCGCAGCCGATCCTGACCGGCGACATCACTGACCTCGAAGCACTGGCTGCGTCGTTGCCGGATCAACGGCCGCGAGTTCTCTTATACGGGTGGTTGGGGGGCTTCAGATCGTCTCGATCGAGACGTCGTCAGCGTGTGCGGCGAGTGCTTCGATGTCTTCTTTGTCACCGGTGAGGATGGTGCCGCCCGGTTCGGCCAGGGCGACGACGATCGCGTCGACAGCTGATCCGCGTCGCGCCCTCCGTCGAAGCTCGGCCGCTCGTCTGGCGGTTCGCTCGCTGACTTGGCTTTCGATTGTGCACGCCTTGAGGAACTGGTTCGTGGTTGCGTCGCGTCCGCTGTGACCGTGTAGCGATTCGACGAGGATGACGGCTGGGGCGATTGGTGGCCAGAGGTCGCTAGCGCGAAAGGCGCGCACGAGAGCAAGGGCCCGTGTGGAGCGTTCGGCGAGGCGGCTGACGGCTCCGCTGTCGAGGATCAGCACCAGTCAGCCGGCTTGGTGCAATTGGCGATCGCGGATGCGTCGCACGATCGCGTCGGCGCGCGCTTGTTGGCGTGCAGTCGGTTCGCCCACTTCTGTGGCCAGTTCGGTGAGGTAGTCGTCGGTCGCGTCGAGCGCGTCGCGGCGTTCGAGTTCGGCACGTATGGCGACCTGGAGAAGTTCTGAGGCAGGTAGCTCGCGAGCAGCTATGGGCCCCATACCGCGAATTTCGTCCCGCCGTACCCCACGCGGGTCGCAGCCGCGATCGACGACCTCGTGCGGTTCATGCAGCGAGACGACCTGCCGGTGCTGCCACAGGCGGCGCTCGCCCACGCACAGTTCGAAACAATCCACCCGTTCCCGGACGGCAACGGCCGAACCGGGCGCGCCCTCGTGCACTGCTTACTGCGCGGCAAGCGCCTCACCCGCCAAGTCACCGTCCCGGTGTCGGCCGGCCTGCTGACCGACACAGACAGCTACTTCGACGCCCTCACTGCCTACCGCGACGGAGACATCCAACCGATCGTGGAGCGCTTCGCGGAGGCCAGCTTCGATAGTGTCGTCAACGGGCGCCAGCTCGTCGCCGAGCTTCGCGCCATCCGCGACGCATGGAGCCACTCGATCAGCAGCCGACGCCAGGCGATCGTCTGGCGAGCACTCGACGTCGTCTTCCAACATCCAGTGCTCGACAACGCGCTCGTGCAGCGCGAGCTGGATGTCTCAGCGATGGGAGCGGAAGCCGCGATCACCGAGCTCGTCGAAATCGGGGCGCTGCACGAGATCACCGGTGGCCGGCGGAACCGGAGATATGCCGCGGTCTCGGTGCTTGCAGCGCTCGACACGTTCGCTGAACGCGCTGGGCGCCGAGGGCCATGACCGCGAAGTGTCGCCTCTGAACATCGTTCGTTGCCGAGGTACTCCCACATTCCCCGGCCATCGCCAGGGCATTTCCCCTGGTCACAGCGTTTGCAGGCGTTTCGGGAGAATTCGCCGTCCAAGTGTACGACAAATGTAAGACACCTGGGTGAAGGCTGTCAGTTGGGGATGCGGCCGGTTTCGTAGGCCCAAATCGCGATCTCTACGCGATTCCTGGCGCCCAGCTTGTTCATCAGGTTGGCGATGTGCGTCTTCGCGGTACTGAGACTGATGTGCAGCTCGCTGGCGATCTCAGCGTTGGTACGGCCGCGCGCCACCGTGACCAGCACCTCTTCCTCGCGCTCGGTCAACGGCTCGATCGGCTGCACCGCAGTCGACCGATTGGTGGCGTTCGCGAGAGTGGACAACAGGCGACCGGTCACGCTCGGCGCAATCAGCGCATCGCCTTTCGCCGCCGCGTGAATGGCCTGTACCAACAACACCGGGCCGGCGTCCTTCAGCAGAAACCCACGGGCCCCGGCCTTCAGCGCTCCGATCACGTATTCGTCCAGATCGAAGGTGGTGATGATCACGACCGCGAGCGGATGTGCGACCTGCGGCCCCGCGAGCAGACGGGTTGCCTCCACACCGTCCATCTCCGGCATGCGGATGTCGAACAGGCACACGTCGGGGCGCAGCTGGCGGGCAAGTTCGACGGCCTCGCGACCGTTCGCCGCCTCGCCAACAACTTCGATTCCCTCCTGTGCGTTGAGGATCATTGTCAACCCAGTGCGCACCAGATGTTGGTCGTCAGCGACCAGCACGCGAATGGTCATGCGGGCACCTCGTCGCGTGGCAGCACGGCGGTGATGGTCCAGCCGCGACCCTTGTTGGGGCCAGCGTGCAATGTGCCGCCCAGCAGCTTGGCGCGCTCTGACATGCCGACCAGCCCGAAGCCGGCCGTGGCCGCCGCGGACGGGTTCGGGTCCCCATCGTCCTGCACGGTGAGCCGGATGGCGTCGTCGTCGCCCGCGACCAACACGTCGATGCGCGTCGCGTGACGCGCGTGGCGAACGGCGTTGGTAATCGACTCCTGTGCAAGCCGATAGACGGCCGCCTCCACCGACGGTCGCAAGTCGTCAAGGCCGCCGGACAGCTGCACCGCGATGTGCGGCGAGCCGCCAATGGCCCGCGCCAACTTGGTGATGTCGGCTACGCCGCGCTGTGGAGCGAGAGCGGCGCCCCCACCATCGCGTAACGCGCCCACCATGATGCGCATCTCAGTGAGGGTGCGCGAGGCCTCGGCCTCGATGACCTCCAGCACTCTCGCCGCCGCCTTCGGATCGGTGGGTGCCACCGTGCGCCCCGCCTGCGCCTGAATGATGATGGCCGACACGTGGTGGGCGACCGTGTCGTGCAGCTCGCGCGCAAGTTGCTCGCGCTCGTGCAGCTTGATCTGGTCGGTCTCGCGAATTCGGTAGGTGATGCGGTAGCGCACGGCCAGACCAACGGCCGCAGGGAACAACAGGAACACCGACGCGGCAATGACCTCGACGAGGCTGTTGACGGCGCCCGACCCGTTGGGCACATGCGCCAGCATCATCACCGCTAGTCCGAGAATGCACTCGCGACCTGAGCCCCACCGAAACAGCGAGTAGGGCAGTATCAGTAGCCAGGCGGTGGCGTACAGCATCGCCGAGTGTTCGGCGCCGAGCAGCACCACGGCCTCGCTGGCGCCATGGCATGCGAACACGATGACAACGACGGTGAGCGGGTGCGTTCGCCGCCACAGCAACGCGAATATCGACGGCACGCCGAGGATGAATGCGACCACCGGCCAGCCAAGGTCGTGGCGAAGAACAACTTCCAGCACAGCGACTGGTACCAGCGGGCCGAGCAGCACCCAGTCGGTCCATACCCGTGCGGGCGGGGGTGGCGTGGCGCGCGGCTCGGCCCAGACCTGTCGGACCGTGTCGCGCACCATCTCGCCATCATACGGATCGGCCCGCGACCGCAAATCGGCCGAAAGTACGGTCCGCCACTCAGCCAAACGGCCAGCAGACATTCGACCACTCGACCGATGTGGCCAATCGGCAATTTCGACACCATGCAGGTGCAGTGCACGTGGCCCGTCCGGTCGCGCGCCGAGGAGGAATTGCAATGTCACATGCTCTCTACCGATTGGGTCGCTTCGCAGCGCGCCGCCCCTTGGTCGTGATCGCAACCTGGGTGATGCTGGCGGTCGTGGTGATCGGGTCGTCCGTGGCGTTCGGTCGCGAGTTGGAGGATTCGTTCGGGGCTCCGGGTCTCGATTCCACGGCTGCACTCGATCTGCTGACTACCGCGCAGTCGGACGCGGCAGGCCCGACCGCGCAGGTGGTGCTGACTCCGATTGATACAACCGCGACGTTCGCGGACTCGCCGGACGCACAGACAGCACTGGCTGACACCGCAGCGGCGGTCGTCGAATTGCCGAACGTGTTGGGTGCGAGCGAGCCGCAGATCTCGCCGGACGGCAGGGTGGCATTGATCCGCGTGCAGTACGAGTTGATCGACAGACTGAGCGTCGACGACTTGAACAACCTCAAGGATTTCGCCGCCGAAACCAGCGTCGGTTCGCCGCTGCAGGTCGAGCTCAACGGTGACCTGTTCTTCTCGTTCGAGCAGCCGGAGAACAACGCCGGTGAACTGATCGGACTGGTCGCTGCGGTCGTCATTCTGCTGCTCGCATTCGGCTCGCTGATCGCGATGGGGCTCCCCATCGGACTGGCAGTCTTCGGCCTCGCGTTGGGCATCAGCTCAATGTCACTGATCACGTATCTCATCGAGATTCCCAGCTGGGCCCCGCAGCTCGCCAGCATGGTTGGCCTCGGTGTCGGTATCGATTACGCGCTGTTCATCGTCACTCGCTATCGCGAGTTTCTGGCTCGCGGCATGACCGTGGAGGAGGCGGTTGGGCGTGCCACCGCGACCGCCGGCCAAGCGGTCACCTTCGCTGGTGGCACCGTTGTCATCGCCATCCTCGGGCTCGCCGTTGCAGGCGTGCCGTTCCTGACGTCCGCGGGCATCGCCATCTCGGTCATCGTGCTGCTGATGGTGGTTGCCTCCATCACACTGCTGCCAGCGTTCCTCGGTCTCGCCGGCCACCGCATCAACCGCTTCGCCATCCATCGCCGCTCGTCAGTTCGGGCGAACGGCGCCGCGGCCGGTGCTGGCTGGGAGCGCTGGATTCGCCACGTCTCGCGACACGCATGGGTCTACGCGATCGGTGTCACCACGTTGCTGCTGGCCTTGGCCGCACCGGTGCTGTCGCTGCGGCTGGGTTTCCCCGATGAAGGCTCACTGCCCGCCAGTCGCACTCAGCGCCGCGCGTTCGACCTGCTGGCCGACGGCTTCGGCCCGGGCGTCAACGGACCGCTTGTCGTCGCCATCGATATCTCGCAGGACGCCACCGTTGTCGAGCCGCTGACCGCGGCGATACTGGCCGACCGCGGTATTGCTGCCGTGATGCCGGCGCAGGTGAATGAGGCGGCAGGTGTCGCAACGCTGCTGGCCATTCCCACCTCGTCGCCGCAGGACGAGGCGACGCTGGCGACCATCGACCGTCTCCGGGCAGACGTGTTCCCCGCCGTGCTCGACGGCACCGAGGCTGCTGCGCACATCGGCGGACAGACCGCGTCGTTCGGCGATATCGGTACACGCGTCAACGACCGGCTGCCGTTGTTCATCGCCGTAGTCATCCTGCTCTCGTTTCTACTGCTCACTCTCGTGTTCCGTTCGGTGGTGGTGCCGCTCAAAGCAGCGCTGATGAACCTGTTGAGCATCGGCGCCGCCTACGGCGTACTGGTGATGGTGTTCCAGTGGGGTTGGGGCAAGGACCTGATTGGCCTCGAGTCGACCATCCCAGTTCTGGCCTTCATCCCAATGTTCATGTTTGCCATTCTTTTCGGCCTGTCGATGGACTACGAGGTGTTCCTGCTGTCCCGAGTGCGCGAGGAATACCTACGCACCGGCGACAACGACGCAGCCGTCGTTCACGGCATCGCCAGCACCGCACGCGTGATTACGTCAGCAGCACTGATCATGATCTCGGTATTCACCGGCTTCGTACTCAGCGACGACCCCGTCACCAAGATGATGGGCCTCGGGCTGGCCACTGCGATCTTCGTCGACGCGACCGTTATTCGCATGGTGTTGGTGCCCGCCACGATGAAGCTGATGGGCAACGCCAACTGGTGGCTGCCCGCATGGCTGGACGGGCTGCTGCCCACCATCGACATCGAGGGCGAGTCCGGGTTACCCGAGCCCGAACGTGACACCGACGCGACGACCACCATCGCCCGCGACCATGAGCTGGTGTCGGCATGAGCGCCGCAATCGGGTCGCCCGCGGCCTACGCAGTTCGGCTGGAGATCGACTACCCGGATCGCCCACTGAACCGAGTCACGTCCGCTGCAAGCTGTCCACCTCGACATCGACGACACCGACGCCGCGCACGATCTCAACCGGTGGATGCCGCTCGTGAAGTGGTTCCTCGCGATCCCGCACTTCGTGATCCTGATGGTGCTGTTCATCAGCGTGGTCGGCGCATCAATCACCGCCTGGTTCGCCAGCCTGTTCACCGGCCGCTACCCGCGCTCGCTGTTCAACTACGTCGTGGGCGTGATGCGCTGGGAAAGCCGTGTCACCGGTTACGCCTTCACCCTCGTCACCGACCAGTACCCCCCATTCACACTCAAGCCCTCACGGCCCTGACGAGTGCGGGTTCCCCCGAACGCAGCACGAGACGCGGACAAATCGGTGAGCAGGTGCGAACCGATATCCGTCGACGCTCTGTGTCACCACGATGGCTGCTGCGTCTCCTTCGAGTCGTCAGTCGAGCGCAGCGACAAGTTCGCTGATCGGTGGCCTTGCGTCGGGTGTGGAGGGGAGCGAGAGGTACTGCAGCGTGCCGTCGCGGCCGATGACGGCGTCGGCACCGAGTTGGTGGATGTCCTCGGTCGGTCGGCGGAGTCGATGGCCCGCTCGAAGGAGTCGTGCGTACATCCGGATGGTGCCCGCTGACCACACCTGCCGGTTGGTGCCTCGCTCGGCGCCGAGTAGTCGGTAGAGCGTCCTCCCGGTGTCGGCGACGACATCAAAGGGGAGTTGAAGGTGCGTCCGGTAAGTGGCGAGACGATCGGGGGAGGCGAAGGTGACGACTGCGATCCTTGCGTCAGCGAAGTGGTCGAGGTGATCGCGCACGGCGATCACGTGTTCTTGGCAGGGCAGTCAAGCGAGATGCCGGTGCAGGACCAGCACGATCGGCCGACCCCGCATCTCGGCAGTGCGCCACGGCCGTCCATCGTGGTCGACGAGCTCGACGTCAGGGAACGGGTCACCGATGGCGAGGGTCATCTCGCTTCTCCAGTTCTGCGGCTGGCGCGGTACCACGGTCGTCGCGTGGACTTCGGTGGTCCGCCGGGCGTACCGGCGAGCGTGCGGACCTGACGTGCACTCGGATTGACGAGGCTGACGGGCCCGATGGTCACGGTGGGCACGGTCTCGTTGCCGTTGGCGACCAATCGGACGAATGCGGCAGCGTCCGGGTTCTCCCAGATGTTGATCTCGCGGAACTCAACGCCGGCCCGGCGCAGGCCTGCCCGGAGGGTGAAGCAGTACGGGCATCCCGGGCGGGCGTAGACGACGATGTCGTGCGGGCTGGCGCAGTGGTCGGGTTGCGATGTCTCGGGTCGAGCGTTCATCGATGTGCCACGAACAGTTCGGCGCCGAGGGCGGCGAGCGCGCTGGTTCCGATGATGGTGCCGGCGACCGCACGCTGGCGTCGCGCCAGCGCCACGACAGATCTGCGTTCGGCATCGAGATCGATGGGCGTCCGATGACCGGGCTCGTCGAATCGTTCTGTGTCGGTCCGGTGTCGGGTGGCGGCGCGCCGGTCGTCGGTGATGACTCGGTGGATCCAGTCGACCGGGTTGCCGTCGTCTTCGACCTTGCTCCAGAACCGGTAGGCGGATGCGAACGCGGCACGGGTCCGGCGTGCGGCGCCAGACGGATCGCTCGTTGCGATCTCGGCGAGGATCGCCAGGTAGTGCTCGTCGAAGCAGCGATCGAAGCGCTCGAGTTGGGTGGCGTTCATGAGGTCGCCCATGTCAGGCCGACACGAGCGGAGGATTGTTCGAGTGCCTCGATGAGCCGATCGATCGATCCATCGCATGCGTCGAGCTCGCGGGCGGTGAGGAGCAGGACGTGACCCGCGTCGGTCTCGGCGACCACGACGGGTGCATGCCCGGCTGATGCGGCGCGGATGGTGTTGGGTTGGTCGTTGCGGTGGTAGGTGTCGAACGGCACCGGCAAGCCGGCCTGGCAGGTCTTCCATTCGGGTCGTTGACGGACAGATCCGTGGGTGATGTCGCACAGCGAACAGTGCCGTCGACCGAGACGCGCACCGACCCAGTAGGCGAGCTCGCCGCGCAGGGTGCTGTCGGCGTCGTACACACCGACGAGACGGATGATCCGCTGGGCCGGCGCCGCGTCGGGAGAACTCATCGGGACAGCATCGCCGATCGAGCGCCGGGAACGGTGGCGGCCGTGGAGTCAGCGGGTGCGCTACGCAACGCGAGAACGCCGAGCACGAGGCCGAACATCATGTGCTCGATTGCGAACGTGGCCCAGCCGACCATGCTGGCCATGTCCGAGATCGCGGTCCCGGAGCCGGTGATCTTCGCGGCCAGGGGCAGGCCGACGAAGGCGGACACGACGAACGCTGCCAGGCCGTACATGGCACCGGCAGGGACGAGCGCAGTCCGGGGGAGCCGGCGGGCGAGGAACGCGAAGCCGATGCCGAACATCGCACTGGTCATCATGTGGATCGCCAGCCCAAGCGCTGCGGGTCCGGCGGAGAACCAGAACTTGTTGCCGGCCATCGCCTCGGCGGCCGAACGCATCATCGCATCCGGTGAACCGAGCAGCGCCGAGATGTGAAACAGCGGGGTGAAGAACCCGTGATGCTGGTACGTCGCCGAAGCGACCATGGCGAACATCGCCATCGCCGCGCCAGCGAGCATCCCGGCGACACCACCTCGCACCGCGGTGGCCTTGATGGGTTGGGCTGTGACGGACGTCGACATGAACGTCTCCCTTCGTTGCGGTCCGCCCACCGTGGACGAACCGCACCGGAACCCACCGACACGGCAGACCCTTCCATCGCGATCATCCGAAAGTCAGATGGAAGAATCCGACCGCCGACCGGGTCTCTGTCCGGAAGGAGGAGACTTGGACGCCATGTCCGACGAGTCACAGACCAGCGAAACGAGCCCCGCCCCACCCGCCGCGGGGCCGTTCGACGCGTTCGTCGACCCTCACCTCGCGGTGTTGCTCCGCGTCGCCGGATCGCTGTGCCGGAACCCCCATGACGCGGAGGACCTCGTTCAGGACACCCTCTTGCGCGCCTTCAAGGCGATCGGCACGTTCGACGGCGCCTACCCGCGGGCGTGGCTGCTCACGATCATGCGCAACGCCAACATCAACCGTCACCGCCGACAGCGACCCGGTCTGCTCCGCGACGCCGATGACCTCGCCGGCGAAGCCGACCGACGCAACCCGCCGGCACCGAGCGCCGAGGACGTCGCAGCGACGCATACACCAGCACCGTGGATCGCCGATGCGCTCGGACGCCTGTCCCCCCGGCACCTCCAGGTCGTGCAACTCGTCGACATCGACGGCCTCACGTACGACGAAGCCGCCGCCGCGCTCGGCATACCTGCCGGCACCGTGATGAGCCGCCTCCACCGAGCCCGCCAACGCATGCGCGCCCACCTCGCGCGCCACCCCGACTTCCGGAGCGAACAACGATGAACCCACGCGACGCCCTCGACATGTTCCGACGC
>JANPOJ010000302.1:0-3472 GCA_031427935.1 Ilumatobacteraceae bacterium
GTGAATCACCGGCTCGGGGAAGATCATGCGCTCAAGGATGATCGGGTTGCTGCGATCGCAGAGCGTGTCGCCAGTGGTCGTGTCCTTGAAGCCGAGGCCAGCGACGATGTCGCCCGCCATCGCGACGTCGAGGTCTTCGCGCTGGTTGGCGTGCATCAACAAGATGCGGCCGAGGCGCTCGCGGCGTTCCTTGGTGGAGTTGTAGACCTCGTCACCCTTGTTGATCAGGCCCGAGTACACCCGGAAGTAGGTCAGCTTGCCGAACGGGTCGGCGACGATCTTGAAGGCCAACGCAGCGAACGGCTCGTCGATCGACGGCTTGCGGTAGAGGATCTCTTCCTCGTGGTTCGGTTTGGTGCCTGACGTCGGCGGGATGTCGAGCGGGCTCGGGAGGAAGTCGATGACGGCGTCGAGCATCGGCTGCACGCCCTTGTTCTTGAACGCCGAACCGCACAGGATCGGCACGAAGTCGAACGCCAGGGTGCCCTTACGAAGGGCGACTTTGATTTCGTCCTCGGTGACCGATTCTCCGGCCAGGTACTTCTCGAGGAGATGGTCGTCGCTGGTCGCAATGGTCTCGAGCAGCAACTCACGAGCCTCGGCGGCCTGGTCGACCATGTCGGCCGGGATGTCGACTTCGTCCCACTTGGCGCCCAGTTCCTCGTCGTGCCAGATCAGTGCCTTCATCTTGACGAGGTCGACCAAGCCGACGAACGGCTTGTTGGACTCCGGGCCCCCGGCGCCGACGGGGAGGTGGATGACGGCAGGCGTGGCTTGCAGACGATCCTTGACCATCGCCACGGTGCGGTAGAAGTCGGCGCCGATGCGATCCATCTTGTTGACGAAGCACATGCGCGGCACTTTGTACTTGTTGGCCTGACGCCACACGGTTTCGGTCTGCGGCTCGACGCCGGCAACCGAGTCGAACACGGTGACCGCGCCGTCGAGAACGCGCAGCGACCGCTCGACCTCGATCGTGAAGTCGACGTGACCAGGGGTGTCGATGATGTTGATGCGGTGGTTGTTCCAGATGCAGGTCGTGGCCGCCGAGGTGATCGTGATGCCGCGCTCTTGCTCCTGCGCCATGTGGTCCATGGTCGCCGCGCCGTCGTGGACTTCGCCGATCTTGTAGCTCTTGCCTGTGTAGTAGAGGATGCGCTCGGTCGTGGTGGTCTTGCCCGCGTCGATGTGGGCCATGATGCCGATGTTGCGGGTGCGCTCGAGTGGGAATTCGCGCTTAGCCATCTCTCTACTTCTCTCTCTGGGTCTTGCAGTCAGGTTGCGTCATTGCGTGGGGGGCACGCAGGGCCGATCGGCCGTAGGCACGGTGTTCAATGATATCGGCGCAGTGCTTGCGTTTGCGCGGACCGTGACCGGGTTACGGTGGCCAGAATGCGCCTCGACGAGTACCGCAGCTTCGACGCCCTCGGCCTCGCTGACCTGGTGCGATCGAAGCAGATCAGCGCCGGGGAGTTGCTCGATCTCGCAGTCGGTCAGACCGGATCACTCGACCCACAGATCGCTGCAGTCGTGTTCATGCAGGTCGAACGGGCCAGGCGGGCGATCGCCGCCGGCCTGCCGCAGGGCCCGTTCACCGGGGTTCCGTTCCTGATCAAGGACCTCGGCTGCGACGCTGTCGACTTCCCCACGTGCATGGGCTCGCGTCTCTACCGTGACTATGCGTACCAGGTCGACAGCGAGTTGTTCACCCGCATCGAGCGTGCCGGGTTGGTCACCTTCGCCCGTACCACCAGCCCCGAGTTCGGCATCGGCCCGACTGCGGAGGGAGCGACCTACGGCCGACCCACCCGCAACCCCTGGAACCTCGACCACGTCGCGGGCGGGTCGTCGGCGGGATCGGCGGCTGCGGTCGCTGCGGGCATCGTGCCGATCGCGCACGGCAGCGACGGCGGCGGTTCGGTCCGCATCCCGGCCTCGTCGTGCGGGCTGTTCGGCCTCAAGCCGACGAGGGCCCGCCTGCCCGACGGCCCATCATCGGGCGAGGGCTGGGCCGGCATGGCCATCGACGGGTTCCTGACCCGCAGCGTGCGCGATACCGCGGCCTTGATCGACGCGACGCATGGGACCGACGTCGGCGCGCCGTACCTCGCCCCGCCTCTCGACGGCACGCTGCTCGACGCGATCCGCGCTGCCCCCCGACCGCTGCGAATCGCGTATTCGCACTTGTCGTTCACTGGTGATCCGGTTCATCCCGACTGCCGCGCCGCGATCGACCACACCGCGGCGCTGTGCGCGCAGCTCGGCCACGAGATGGTCTCGGCCGACCCGGCGGTCGACATCCATCGGTTCATGCGTGCCTGGACGAACATCGTCGCCTGCGGCACCGAGCTGACGGTGCGCTCTCGTGTGGTCGAACTGGGCCGAGCGGCCCGGCGCGACGAGCTCGACGGTGTCACCCGCGGCGCCGTCGCCCTCGGCCGGACGATCTCCGGTGGCGACTACCTCGATGCCGTCAACACGGTGCACGAGATCGGCCGCCACATGGCCCGATTCCTGACCGACGAGCGTGGGTTCGACATGCTCCTCACATCGACACTCGCCGAGCCACCAGCGGAGATCGGTCGGTTCCAGCCCGACAACGAGGATTTCGTCGACTACCGAATGGGCCCGAACGGCGTGCTCGCCTACTCGCCGTTCACGGCCCTCGCCAACGGCACCGGCCAGCCGGCGATGTCCGTCCCGCTGCATTGGAACGCCGACGGCCTGCCGATCGGCACCCACTTCATGGCTCGCACGGGCGACGAAGCCCTCCTGCTGCAACTCGCCGCGCAGCTCGAGCAAGCCGACCCGTGGTTCGCCCGCGTGCCGCAGCTGTAGCCCACCCAATGCGCTTGACGACGCACGCCCCTCCACGGGGCCGCAGTCGTCAGACGCTGCTGATCGTTGCCGCTTTGGCCAGGGCGATGCGACGCAGCGGTGGCAACGTCGGCGGGGGTTGCTTGCGCGGCGGGAGCTCGCGCAGCAGTTGCGTCGATGCCTGGGTGATCGTCAGCACGGCACGCTCGAATGCTGGTTCGGTCGCCGGCGAGGTCTTCTGCACGCCGCTGATCTTGCGAACGTACTGGCGGGCCGCGGCCTCGATCTCTTGCGCCGTCGCCAGCGGCTCGAGCCCGCGCAGGGTGGTGATGTTTCGACACATGTTGTCATCGTAGGTCTGTGCGGATGAGCACTCAGGCTCAGCCCTCCACACGCCGATACTCTCGATATGACACCGACACCGACGCCGACACCTGCTCCGTGGCCGGCGCCGTCGCTGGCCGACCTGGTGCTGGCGGATGCGACGATCGTGGTCGACGACCGTCCAGCACCGCACTCCGACTTCGCACCGGCCGCCGCGCGCCATGTGAAGGCCCTGCTCAACACGGCCAAACGGCTCAGCAGCCGAAGCGAACGCGCAGAACATGCCGCGGCGAAGGAGGAGCAGAGGATCAGCGCCGAGCTCGACGAGCTG
>JANPOJ010000303.1:0-1536 GCA_031427935.1 Ilumatobacteraceae bacterium
GTTATTGATCGTGAATGTGAATGTCGTCCCAGTCGTGTCGTTCCGGTACTGAGCGCGCTTGTCGACGGATGCCGTCGCAGCGAGCGCCTGGGCGCCGTGCAGGTCGCATGCGTCGCCGCGATCCTGGTGTTCGTCGCCTCCGACCTTGGTTGGATTCGGGTGGTCGGCGCGGCGTTGACAGTCCTCGGCGGCATCGCCGTCACCGTGTTGTGGCGGCGACAGGAGGCCCGGGTATTGGGTGTCGCCCCAGCCGAGCGGGTGCATCCGCGGCCGTCGTTCGGGGCGGCAGCGCTCACGGTCGCCGCCGTGTCGCTGCTGGCCGCCGGTGGCGGCCTGGTGGTGTGGGGGCTGCGTGAGACGCTGTTCGTCCCGTCGCTCACCCACCTGCGGCTGTCGGATCGTGTGTCGATCGAGCCGCGCCTGCTCGCCTGGATCATCGCTGCGATCGGGCTGGTCTTGATCATCGTCGACTCGTTCGTGCTGCGCGCAGCACGCGCTGTCGCCAGGATGGGTTGGCGGGAGTGGACCACCGAGGCTCCGCCGATCGTCTACCTGCGTTCCTTCGAGGACGACGACGTGCAACTGGCCAACGTCATCTCGGCTCGTCGTCCCTTCCTCGAGTTCTTCACCCTGCGCGGGCGGGATGCGTTCGAGGAATCCGTGGCCTGGGAACTGTCGTGCTATGGCCCGGTTCTGGCGATCGCTCGCCCCGGCCGCTCGCATGTATCGCTCGGCGCGGCGAGGGTGCATCTGCACGACGACGAATGGCGGAGTGTGATCAGCGAGCAGATCGACCACGCCAAAGCGATCGCCGTCACGATCGGGCGCACGCCGGGCCTGGCATGGGAGCTGACGCACATCGTGCAGTCGGGCCATCTCGGCAAGACCGTGCTGGTGGTGCCACCGGTCGATGCCGACGAGATCCGGAATCGATGGAAGTTCGTCGCCGACGCGCTGGTGTCGGCCGGAGCCGGCCAACACCCGCTGCCCGCTGACCCCGCCTGCCTGGTCGTGGCCAGGGTTCGCGTCGGCGACGGCCCGATGACCGCCTACTGCGCAGATCGCCGCGACGAGGCGACCTATCGGGCAGCCGTCGCCGCCGTACTCGCCTGACGACCGGTCAGTGCCTGGAGGCTCGCTTCTCCGTGCGCTTCGACTGCTCGTGGTGGTCGGGCTTGATCGGCGCAGTCGGCGTCGAGATGATCGCGTACTCCGGGTTGAGGATGGCCCGCATGCCGTGATGCTCTCCGGCCATGCCGGTGACCGTCATGATGGTGCCCAGCCGCACACCACCGATCTCGCGGCGGCCGAAGAAGACCACGGTGATGCTGCCGGTCTCGTCGGCCAGCGTGCATTCCAATGCCGGGTTGCCGCCCCACGGTTGCACGCGGAACGCTCGTACCCGACCGGCAACCGTCGAGCGTTGACGTGAGTCGAGATCGGCGATGCGTATGCGCTGGGTGGGGAGATCCTTCGACGACACGTTGGTGGCCGCCGGCCCGGTCTTGCCGGCTCTGAACAACGCGGGTGCCGGGA
>JANPOJ010000304.1:0-8601 GCA_031427935.1 Ilumatobacteraceae bacterium
TGCTGACGTCGTCGATGCTCTCGTGGACGTTGCTGTGGGTCGGGCCCTCGTTCTTCAGTGCGCGCGTCACCAACCACCTCGACCTGGCCTCGATGGCGTTGACGCCGCTGTTCGTGCCCGGCTTGCTCGCCAACGACATGGATCGCACCAGCCCACTCCGTGTAGTGACCGGTTGCGGTTTGGCTGCCGCATTCGTCGTGTCGACAACGTGGTGGATCCAGTCGCTGGTCGAAGGCACGTCGCTGGGGGTGCCGTGGATGCTGCTGTCGGTCGCCACCTTCGTCACCATCTTCTGGAAGTCGGCGCGCCAGCTGTATCGCCACTACAGACCGGCCAAGGTCATCGAAGCCGCCCAGGGCGCCGACGACACCGACGACCTCGACGACGACATGTCGCAGCAGGTGCTCGCCGACATCGAGGTCGCGGTGTGGACACCACTCGTCGACCACGACGAACTGCCTGCCGCTGCCACGTTCGAGGAGGAGTTCGAGCCCGAGTTCGAGACCACCTTCGCAACGGTGTTCGACCGCGAGTTCGAGCCCGAGTTCGAGGAGCAGTTCGACGAACATCTCGAGGAGCAGTTCCACGACCACTTCCTCGAACAGTTCCAAGAAGCGGTCGAGGTCGAGGAAGCGGTCGAGGTCGAGGTCGAGGTCGAGGTCGAGGAGCAGGTTCCTGCTTCCGCCGCGGTCGTCGAGACGCCAACGTGGCCGGAGGTCGAACGACGCCGTGCAGGTCGGCCGTGGAGCGACCGCCCCGCGGCGAAGGTGCCCGACGATATCTCCAGCCTCGACTGGAAAGAGCTCGTGCCGAACGTCTACTCGATCGACTCGACGGGTTGGAGCCCGAAGGGCATCAAGCGCTGGCAAGACGCCCACCCCGACGCCTGGGAGGACGCCGACCGCTGGCTCGCCGAAGCCCTCACTCCGAGCGAGCGCGACGCTCGCGTCGCGTAACCCGCAGCGATGAATTCGCCCCGTGAGACGTGCAGCTCAGGAAGAGTGAGTCGACACGCCGAAGGCGTACCGGCTCACACGCCCGACCAAGGTGAAGTCCGGGGGTGAGACGGCACGCCGAAGGCGTACCGGCTCACACCTCGACGGCGTCGCTGGGAACTGCGTCGGTGGAGTAGGTGCCGTGGATGTTGCTCAGCCACGCCGCCGGGTCCTCGTCGACGTCGCTGGAGAAGTAAGCCATCGGCTGGTACTCCGGGGCCTTCACGTCGAACTCGCGGTAGCGCATCATGCCCGAGCCTGCTGGGATCAGCTTGCCGATGATGATGTTCTCCTTGAGGCCGATCAGGTTGTCGCCCTTGCCGTCGATGGCGGCTTCAGTCAACACCCGGGTGGTCTCTTGGAACGACGCTGCCGACAACCACGACTCGGTCGCCAACGAGGCCTTGGTGATGCCCATCAGCTCGGGTCGGCCTTCGGCCGGCTTCTTGCCGTCTTCGACCATGCGGCGGTTGGTGTCGCGGAACACCTTGGCGTCGGCACGCTCGCCGGGCAGGAACGACGTGTCGCCGGGCTCCTGCACGCCGATGCGGCGGGTCATCTGGCGAACGATCAGCTCGATGTGCTTGTCGCTGATCGACACACCCTGGTCGCGGTACACCTTCTGCACCTCTTCGACGAGGTACGTCTGGGTCTCGCGGATGCCCTTGATCTCCATGATCTCCTTCGGGTCGAAGGGACCGTCGGTGATCGGCTCGCCGGCCTTGATGTCTTGGCCGTCGGTGACGATGGCGCGGCTACCGGTCGGCAGGATCACCAGGTGCTCTTCGCCCTGATCGTCGATCACCGTGACTGGGATGCCCTTGCCCTCGTCGTCGCCGATGCGAACCACGCCGGTGGCGCGAGCCAGGCGGGCCGAGCCACGAGGCGTACGAGCCTCGAACAGCTCGACGACGCGGGGCAGACCGCCGGCGATGTCCTTACCCGCCACACCACCGGTGTGGAAGGTACGCATGGTCAGCTGCGTGCCGGGCTCGCCGATCGACTGGGCGGCGATGACGCCGACGGCCTCGCCGAGCTCGATCGACTTGCCGGTGGCCAGCGAACGGCCATAGCACAGCGCACACACGCCCAAACTCGGCGTCGCACGTCAGCACCGAACGGATGCGAACGCGATTGACCTTCGGGTCATCACGCAGTGCAGCCATGTCGATGTCGCCGATGATGGTGTTCCTGGGGATCAACCTTCCGTCGCTGAGCGTGACGTCTTGCGACAAGGCACGACCGAACAACTTGGTCTCGAGGTAGGCACGCTTGTTGGCCGTGTCGGGTGCGACGTGCTCGAGCCAGAGACCGAGGCTGCTGCCGCAGTCGGGCTCGCGCACGATCAGTTCCTGCGCAACGTCGACCAGACGACGGGTGAGGTACCCGGAGTCCGCGGTACGAAGCGCGGTGTCGACCAGACCCTTACGGGCACCAGGCGTGGCGATGAAGTACTCGAGGGTCTCGAGGCCCTCACGAAAGTTCTTCTTGATGATGGGACGCGGGATCATGTCGCCACGAGGGTTGGCCACCAGGCCACGCATGCCGGCGATCTGACGCATCTGGGTCATGTTGCCGCGGGCACCCGAGCCGACCATCATGTCGATCGGGTTGAACCGCTGCGCCTTGAACTCCAGCTCCATCGCCTTTTGCACTTCGGCGGTGGCGTCGGTCCAGATGCGGACTTCTTGCTGACGGCGCTCGCCGTCGGTGATGATGCCGCGGCGGAACTGGTTCTCGACCTTGTCGGCGCGAGCCTCGTACTCGTCGAGCAGCGCCTTCTTTGCCTTCGGGGTCTTGACGTCGTCGATCGACACGGTCAGACCACTTTGTGAGGCGTAGCGGTAGCAGACGTTCTTCAGCGCGTCGAGCGCGGCGGCAACTGCCGACTTGGGATAGTGGTCGCTGAGTCGCTCGACGATCACACCCATTTCCTTCTTCTTCACCAAATGATCGATGTGACCGAAACGCTGGGTGTAGTCGACAGGTAGTGCCTCTTCGAACAGCAGGCGGCCGGCAGTCGTTTCGAACGTATCGGCCGGACGGCCACCGATCGAAGGACGACGAAGCGTGATGAGCGAGTGGAGGTTCAACGACCCCTCGTCGACGGCACGCAGCACTTCCCACGTGTGACGGAACACTCGGCCGGTGCCCTTGGAGTCATCCATGATCTCGCTGAGGTAGTAGCCACCGATGATGAGGTCCTGTGACGGCGTCACGATCGGGCGACCAGATGCCGGCGACAAGATGTTGTTGGCGCTGAGCATGAGTACGCGGGCCTCGGCCTGAGCCTCGGCCGACAGCGGCACGTGGATGGCCATCTGGTCACCGTCGAAGTCGGCGTTGAAGGCGGTGCAGACCAACGGGTGGATCTGCAGGGCCTTGCCCTCGACCAGCACGGGCTCGAAGGCCTGGATGCCGAGACGGTGCAGCGTTGGTGCACGGTTCAACAGAACCGGGTGCTCCTTGATCACGTCTTCGAGCACGTCCCACACCTGCGGGCGGCGACGCTCGACCATGCGCTTGGCCGACTTGATGTTCTGCGACAGCTCGAGGTCGACAAGACGCTTCATGACGAACGGCTTGAACAGCTCGAGCGCCATCAGCTTCGGAAGACCGCACTGGTGCAGCTTCAGGGTTGGGCCGGCCACGTTGACCGAACGACCCGAGTAGTCGACGCGCTTGCCGAGCAGGTTCTGACGGAAGCGACCCTGCTTGCCCTTCAACATGTCGGAGAGCGACTTGAGCGGACGGTTGCCAGGACCGGTGACCGGACGGCCACGACGGCCGTTGTCGAACAACGCGTCGACGGCTTCTTGCAGCATGCGCTTCTCGTTGTTGACGATGATCTCGGGTGCGCCGAGATCGAGCAGTCGCTTCAACCGGTTGTTGCGGTTGATCACGCGGCGGTAGAGGTCGTTGAGGTCGCTGGTGGCGAAACGACCACCGTCGAGCTGCACCATCGGACGCAGTTCCGGTGGGATCACCGGGACGACGTCGAGGATCATGGCCTTCGGGTCGTTGAGACGACGGCCGTGGTCGTCGCGCTGATTGAACGAGGCGACGATCTTGAGGCGCTTGATGGCCTTCTGGCGGCGCTGGGCCGACAGCGGCTTGCGGCCGCTGGCGTTGTGGTCGATCGCGGCGCGCAGCTTGACCTCTTCGACATCGAAGTCGATGCGGTCGATCAGCGACTTGATCGAGTCGGCGCCCGTGCCACCCTCGAAGTAGTCGCCGTAGCGGTCGCGAAGTTCGCGCCACAGCAACTCGTCGTCGATGATCAGGCGGCTGTGCAGGCTCTTGAACTCGTCCCACGTGCGGGCCAGCAGATCGAGCTCCATCTCGTAGCGCTCGCGGATGCTGGTGAGCTCCTTGTCGAGGGCGTTGCGCGCCTTGCGGGCGTCGGCGCCTTCGGACTCGGCCTTCTCGGCCTCGGTCTCGGCATCTTTGATGCGACGATCGATGGCGAGGTCGAGCTCCTTGCGGATTGCCTCGCGCTCTTCGATGTACTCGGCCTCGAGGTTGCCGAGGTTCTCGTGACGCGCGTCCTCGTCGACCCAGGTGACGAGGTTGGCGGCGAAGTAGATGACCTTCTCGAGCTGCTTGGCCTTCAGCTCTTCCTTCGGCTCGATGCCGGCCAACAGATATGCCAACCAGCTCCGTGTGCCGCGTAGGTACCAGATGTGCACCACGGGGGCGCTGAGCTCGATGTGGCCCATGCGCTCGCGGCGGACCTTCGAGCGAGTGACCTCGACGCCGCTACGCTCGCAGATGATGCCCTTGAAACGCACGCGCTTGTACTTGCCGCAGTAGCACTCCCAGTCGCGGGTTGGCCCAAAGATCTTCTCGCAGAACAGGCCGTCCTTCTCGGGACGCAGCGTGCGGTAGTTGATCGTCTCGGGCTTCTTCACTTCACCGTGGGACCAGAGTCGGATCTGGTCGGCCGTGGCCAACCCGATCTTCAACTGGTCGAACATGTTCACATCAAGCATGGTTCTCTCGGTTCTTCGTCTCGTTCGTTTTCAGTATCAGTAGCTGGCGTTGCGGGCGGCACGTCGTGCCTCGCGCTCGCGGTCGTCTTCGTCGGTGCCACGCTCGTTGCGGCTGATGTCGATGCCCAGTTCCTCGGCGGTACGGAAGACGTCTTCGTCCATCTCGCGCATCTCGATCTCGGAACCATCGTCGGCCAGTACCTCGACGTTGAGGCACAGCGCCTGCATCTCCTTCATGAGCACCTTGAAGCTCTCCGGGATGCCGGGCTCGGGGATGTTCTCGCCCTTGACGATTGCCTCGTATACCTTGACTCGACCGAGCACGTCGTCGGACTTGATGGTCAACAGCTCCTGCAAGCAGTACGCCGCGCCGTAGGCCTCGAGGGCCCACACTTCCATCTCACCGAAGCGCTGACCACCGAACTGTGCCTTACCACCCAACGGCTGCTGGGTGATCATGCTGTACGGGCCGGTGGAGCGGGCGTGGATCTTGTCGTCGACCAGGTGGGCCAGCTTCAAGATGTACATGTAGCCGACGGTGACCGGGTTGTCGTACAACTCGCCGGTGCGGCCGTTGCGCAACGGCGTCTTGCCGTCGAGCTGGATCATGCGCACACCATCGACGCCCTCGGGGTTGAGGTTCTCGAAGATCGACTGGATCGTCGGGTGCTTGCCGGCGGCCTCTTCCTCGTCCCAGTGAGCACCATCGAACACCGGGGTGGCGATGAACGTGCTCGGCTTGGTGTTGGGGCGGGTCTTGGCCTCGGTGCCGCGAATAGGAGCATCGCCGATGACCTTGTTGCCGTTCTTCACGTCGGTCCAACCCCAACGGGCTGCGTAGCCGAGGTGCGCTTCCAGCACCTGGCCGACGTTCATACGGCTCGGCACGCCGAGCGGGTTGAGGATGATGTCGACCGCGGTGCCATCAGCCATGTAGGGCATGTCTTCGATCGGGAGGATCTTGGAGATGACGCCCTTGTTGCCGTGACGCCCGGCCAGCTTGTCGCCGACCGAGATCTTGCGCTTCTGGGCGACATAGACCCGGACGAGCTCGTTGACGCCGGGCGGCAGTTCATGACCGTCTTCACGGGTGAACACCTTCACGTCGATGACCTTGCCGCTCTCGCCGTGAGGAACCTTCAGCGATGTGTCGCGCACTTCGCGCGCCTTCTCACCGAAGATCGCCCGCAGCAGACGCTCTTCCGGCGTCAGCTCGGTCTCGCCCTTCGGGGTGACCTTGCCGACCAGTACGTCGCCGGGGCCGACTTCGGCACCGACGCGGATGATGCCGCGGTCGTCGAGGTCGCGCAGGATGTCGTCGCTGAGGTTGGGGATGTCACGAGAGATTTCCTCGGGACCCAACTTGGTGTCGCGGGCGTCGACTTCGTGCTCGTGGATGTGGATCGAGGTCAACACGTCGTCTTTGACCAGACGCTCGCTGAGGATGATGGCGTCCTCGAAGTTGTAGCCCTCCCACGGCATCAAGGCCACGAGCAGGTTCTTGCCGAGCGCCAACTCGCCGTGGTCGGTCGAAGGACCGTCGGCGATGATCGTGCCCTTCACGACCTTGTCGCCTTCCTTGACGAGCGCACGGTGGTTGATGCACGTGTCCTGGTTGCTGCGGCGGAACTTGCTGAGCGGGTACACCCGCTTGCCGGTGGCCTGGCCCTCGGCCGCTGCCTTGTACATCACGGTGATCGACGAACCGCTGACCTCGATGACCTCACCGTCGCCGGTGGCCTGGATCAGGTCGGCAGCGTCGCGCGCTGCACGGTCTTCGATGCCGGTACCGATGTAGGGCGCCTCGGCGCGCACCAGCGGGACTGCCTGGCGCTGCATGTTGGCACCCATCAGGGCACGGTTGGCGTCGTCGTGCTCGAGGAACGGGATCAGTGCCGTTGCGACCGAAACGATCTGCTTCGGGCTGACGTCCATCAGCTGCACTTCGATCGGTGGCACTGACGCAATGTCGGTGGTGGCGCCGAAGAAGCTCTCGGCTTCCAGCATCTTGCGCAGGTCCTCGAGGCTGGCGGCCTGCGGGCTGCGGCGCACGAGCACGCGCTCGTCTTTGAAGGTGCCGTCGGCGTTGATCGGGGTGTTGGCCTGGGCGACGACGTAGTTCTCTTCCTCGTCGGCAGCCATGTAGCGGATCTCACCCGACACCTTGCCGTTCTTCACGACCCGGTACGGCGTCTCGATGAAGCCGTAGGGGTTGACCCGGGCGAACGTGCTGAGCGCACCGATCAGGCCGATGTTCGGGCCCTCTGGGGTCTCGATCGGGCACATGCGGCCGTAGTGGCTGAAGTGCACGTCGCGGACTTCGAAGCCGGCACGCTCGCGGCTGAGGCCGCCTGGCCCGAGGGCTGACAGACGACGGCGGTGGGTCAGACCCGACAGCGGGTTGACCTGGTCCATGAACTGCGACAGCTGCGAGGTTCCGAAGAACTCCTTGATGGCGGCCACGACCGGGCGGATGTTGACCAGCGTCGTCGGGGTGATGGCCTCGACGTCTTGGGTCGTCATGCGCTCGCGGACCACGCGCTCCATGCGGCTGAGGCCGATGCGAACCTGGTTCTGGATCAACTCGCCGACGCTGCGGATGCGGCGGTTGGCGAAGTGGTCCTGGTCGTCGAGGCGGTAGCCCGGCTCCTGCTTCACGAGGTGGAGCATGTAGCTGACAGCGGCGACGATCTCGTTGGGACGCAACACGTCGGTGTCGTCAGGATCACTGTTCATGCTGCGCTTGGTCGGGTCGTCGCCTTCGCTGCGGAAGAACGAACCGAGCTCGCGGGTGCCCTTGCCGAACAAATGGTCGAGCTTGTCGACTTCTCCGCCGAGCTTGCGGTCGAGCTTGTAACGGCCGACACGGCTGAGGTCGTAGCGACGGTTCTCGAAGAACGCGTTGCGGAAGTAGGCGCGTGCTGACTCGACGGTCGGCGGCTCGCCCGGGCGGGCACGCTTGTAGATCTCGACCAACGCCTCGTTCTGCGTGGGCGCGATGTGCTTCTCCTTGTCCCACTGTCCTTCGAGGAAGTCGAACTGGGCGACGAAGCGCTCGAGGAAGCCGGGAGCGTGCTCTTCGTCGTAGCCACAGGCACGAAGCAGCGTGAAGATGCCCATGCGGCGCTTGCGGGCCACGCGGGTACCGGCGGTGACGTCCTTGCCGGGCTTGTGCTCGACGTCGAACTCCAACCACTCGCCGCGGTACGGGTGGACCGTGCCCTTGACGAGTTGGTGCTTGCTGAGGTTACGAAGACGGAATCGCTCGCCCGGCTCGAAGATCACGCCGGGGCTACGCACGAGCTGCGACACGACGACGCGCTCGGTGCCGTTGATGATGAACGTGCCCTTCTCGGTCATCATCGGGAAGTCCCCCATGAAGACCGTCTGCTCCTTGATCTCGCCCGTGTTCCGGTTCATGAACCGGGCGCGGACGAAGATCGGCGCGGAGTAGGTGATGTCCTTTTCCTTGCACTCCTCGACGGAGAACTTGGGAGGCGGACGCAGATCCTCGTCGTCGGGATCGAACTCCAGCTCGAGCTGGAGGGTTTCGGTGAAGTCCTTGATCGGTGAAATGTCGCGAAACGTCTCGGCGAGGCCCTGGTTGAGGAACC
>JANPOJ010000305.1:0-4438 GCA_031427935.1 Ilumatobacteraceae bacterium
AGAAGTTACCTAGGCGAGCGGCACGATGGTCGACCAGGTCGTCGACATGTTGCTTGCGCTCCCAGGCGCGGCGAACGCTGATGCAGTCGGGATCGTCGGCGAGCTGGCGACGGTGATCGCCGCCGTCGAGTTCGGTGGTGCCCCACCGTTGCCGTTCGCGCTGCATCGAGCCGCTGCGGAAGATGTCTTTCGTACTGTCGCCACCGAGGCGTCCGCCGAACGGGCGTTGAACCCGGGGCTGCCGGCCGACGCCGTCGACACCATCGTCGGTGCGTGCTGCATCGTGGTGGCGCTGATGCGACACCTGCACCTCGACCAGATCGATGTGGGGAGCCCGTCGTGACGTTCAGCCGACGGGGTGGCCTGCACCCTTCGATCACCGTCGAGCCCGGCGTGCGGCTGTACGGCAAGCGCGTCATGCTGCGCCCGTTGATGGCCAGTGACTTCGCCCAATGGACCGAGGTCCGCACGCGCAACGACCAGTGGCTCACGCCGTGGGAGCCGCTGCGGGCCAACAACTTGGCAGACCCGACCCGCCATCGCGACGCCTTCAGTTCGCGCTGTGCCACTCGCGATCGCGAGCGCCAGGTCGGCACCGCGTACGGCTTCGGGCTGTTCATCGACAACGCGTTCGCCGGCGAGATCAACATCAACAACGTCGTGCGTGGCGCGTTCCAATGCGGTGTGGCCGGCTATTGGATCGATCAACGCCACGCCGGCAATCGATACGTGGCCGAGGGTGTCGCCGTGGTGTGCAAGTTCGCGTTCGACGACCTCCACCTGCATCGCCTGGAGATCTGCATCGTGCCGCGCAACACCAACAGTCGCAAGGTGATGGACGTGCTCGGCATCCGCGAAGAAGGAATCGCCCTTCGCTACCTCGAGATCAATGGCGCGTGGGAGGACCACATGCGCTATGCGATCACCGCTGAGGAATGGCTGGAACGACGCGCCGAACTCGCCCCGGCGTGGTTTGAGAACGCCTGAGGTGTCGGCTACTCGCTGGCAACGCGAAAAGCTTGCGCCTTCGCCTTGCGCATGCTCGTGCGCCGCTTCCACATCTTCATCTTCCAATGGCGCTTGGTGGTCGTGCCCGAATCGGCCTTGGCTCTGGCCTTCTCGGAGTCGTGGTGGTGCGATGGCACCCAGGCCCGGCCTGGCTCGTGCACCTCGTCGGGCTCGTACCCGGCACTGACCTGGGCTGCAACGGCATCGAGTTCGCTGTGAATCCGGTGCCGCTCGTTATGAGCGTGGGCTCGTGCATCCATCTTGGGCGGTGGAACCGCCTCCTGGCTGCGATGGCGCTGGCTCATGAAGTACCTCCGTTGTGTTGTCGGAACGTACGGTGTGGGAGCTACCCGTAGTTGCACGATAATCGACACCGACAGGGGTATGAAAGACACTTTGCGTAACATTCGTGCGCGCTTTTCGTCAACAGTTCGTCAACGACCTCGTCGACGAAGCGGCGCTACGGCTTGGCGCTGATCTTGGCCTGCAACGCCGCGAGACGCTCGGCGAACCACGGCTGACGAGTGCTCCACAGCTGCGGATCCAACTCCCGCTTGACCGCCGCCGCGTGGGTGTCGACAACTGCCATCGCTTGAATCGTCTTCTTGGTCTCGATCACCAGATCGCGAGGTGCACTGGCCGCCCGGGCAGCCATCGCCTGGGCCGCGGGCAACAGCTGGTCGTCGTCGACGCACCGATGGGCGAGCCCGACTCGTGCCGCTTCCTCGCCGTCCATCACCTCGCCGAAGATCACGGCTGCCATGGCGACCTGCGGGCCGGCGATGCGCCGCAGCATCCACGTGTGGCCGCCTCCGGGGTGGAGGCCGATCTGCAGGAATCGGGTGTCGAACCTGGCCCGGCGTGCCGCCAGGCGCACATCGCATCCGAGGGCCAAGTTCATCCCCGCGCCCACCGCCGCGCCGTTGACTGCAGCCAGCGTGGGCAACGGGCTGCGTGCGATCCGCAGGAACCCCTCGTAGATCGCGCCGAGGCTGGTCTCGCCGGCTTCGGCGAGATTGCCGAGGTTGGCGCCCGCACAGAAAGCCGGCGCAGCGCCAGTGACCACGATGGCGCCCAGCGACTCGTCGGCCTCGATCTCATCCATCGCGGCGACAATTTCCGCCACCATCGCAGCGGTCAGCGTGTTGCGCTCCGCCGGGTTGTTCAAGGTGAGCGTGGCAACACCTTCGGATGAAGTGACAGTGACGAGCGACATGGGCAACCACCGTAGTTCTGGCGCCGTCGTGAGGGCACGGTAGCGTCAAGCATCTGATGCTCGACCATGTGTTCACCGATGCGATCAGCGCCCTGCGCGATGCGTTCGAGGCCGCCTTCCTCGAGCGGCAGGCGTTCGACGAGCACTTCCAGGTCGACGTCTTGCTGGGTGATCTGTCATGGGAGACCTCGTACGGATTGCCCGGCGAAGGGCAGCCACCGCGGGTCGTGGCCCACATCAACTTCGACTGGCCCAGTTGGAGCCAGACCGCCTATCGCAGCTGGTGTGTCGACGAGGTGCTCGACCGGCAGCCGGCGATCGAGATGGAGATCGTGTTTCGGGTCCAGCGGCT
Organism: Ilumatobacteraceae bacterium; assembly: GCA_031427935.1. GTDB lineage: Bacteria > Actinomycetota > Acidimicrobiia > Acidimicrobiales > Ilumatobacteraceae > JAENVT01. Next base: position 2,577 of record JANPOJ010000305.1, read on the forward strand.
GATCGCCCAACCCGAGCCGTCGGTGGTGCAACCAGCCATGCCCGACACCAGTCCGTTGATCGGCAACGAGCGTCTCGAACGGGCCGGTCTGACGATCGAGATCGGGCATTTCGACGGCAACGATGGCGAGCCCGAGTACGCGATCGAGGTGACCTACGAGGGGCTGTACGAGCTGGCCGAGGAAACTCTCGCCGACGGCGCCAGCACCTTGCTCGACGACCACTTCGGCGCGCTCGGTGGATGGATCTCGGCGACGCTCGTGCGGCTCGGCGACCTCCGCCTCGGCTTCCGCCCAGCCGACGACGACGCCAGCCTCTGACCCACCGCGCTACCCGGCGGGGCTACAAGGCGCCGCCTCGGGCGCGGAGCTCTGTGCGGATGGCTTCGGCGATGTCGAGGGCGAGGATCTCGGCGCCGGTCGTGTTGAGGTGGAACCCGTCCTTGGCACGCACTTCCTTGAACTGGCCGTCGCGAGGGTCCTGGACGGCGGAGGCGAACCCGCCACTGAGACCGGAGAATCGCTTCCACGTGTCGACGAACACGACCTTCGACCGTTTGGCCGCCTCCGCCATCACGACTTCGTTCTGCACCTGCAACCGCGCCGTGACAGTTGGATTGTTATCGTTGGGGATCCCGACCCAGATCAGCGTGCGGTTGTCGCCGCCCAGGTAGTCCATCGCCGCACCGACGCGCTTGCCGTACTCGGCGCGCCAATCGGTGTCGTCGCTGCCCGTGCCCGGGGTGTGCTCGACGGCCCACGTCGTGTCGAGGTTGCGCAGGCCCTGCGCATCGTTGCCGCCGAACGTGACGACGACGATGTCGGGGTTGACCGCTGGGATCTGTTGGGCGAAGTGCGCCGACCAGTCGAAGAAGTCGGGCCGGCTGAGCCCCGAAGACACCTTGTAGTCGAGCGTGGTCTTGACCATGCCGGTCTGCTTCATCAGCTTCTCGAGATACGGCCCGAACGTGCCTGCTTCGCTGTCGCCGGCGACGTAGAGCTCTGCCGGATCCGCCGCCGACGGGGTGGTCCTCTCCTTGGGCTTCAGCTCGGTGGTCGTCGTCGACGAGGTCGACGTCGAGGCAGGGGTGAGGGGCGTGACGCCGTCACTGATGATCAGCGACGTGCTGGGGGACGTCGGGGCAGCTTGTGTTTGCCGGCTCGGCCCACCGAACACCGCCGCGACCACCGTGTACACCAAGAAGAGTACGGCGACGGCCGCGATCGCCGCCGCCACACGCCGCGCGACGTACACACGGTCTGGCAGGCGCTGGCGCGGTGGTTGTACAGGGGCGAGGTACATCGTCTACCAGTGCCGATTCTACGTTGGACGAGGGACAAAGGGCCTCTCCGGACGAGTCTCCGACCCGGGTAGCATGCCGAGTGGAAAATTCACTTCCACCAATTGACAACTCCTAGGGGGAGACCAATGCGCAATACCAAGCGATTTGCATCGCTGGCAGCCCTAGCCATGCTTGGCCTCGTGGCCGCAGCCTGCGGCTCCGACAGCACCAGTACATCGACCAACGCTCCGGGCGGCACCACGGCCCCGGGCGCGACCACCGCACCTGGCGGCACGACGGCACCAGCCGGCACCACCGCTCCGAGCGGCACGACTGCTGGCACGACCGGCGGCACAGCAGCTGCTGGAAGCGGCCCGAAGGTCGGCTTGGTGTACGACATCGGTGGCCGTGGCGACCAGTCGTTCAACGACTCGGCAGCCAGGGGCGTCCAGAAGGCCAAGGACGAGCTCGGCATCACCTTCACCGAGGCATCGCCGATTGCCGACGGATCAAATCGTAAGGAGCTCCTCGACCTCGCCGCTCAGTCGAGCGACATCGTGATCGCCGTCGGCTTCCTGTTC
>JANPOJ010000306.1:0-3868 GCA_031427935.1 Ilumatobacteraceae bacterium
CGAGGTTCTCACCCTCGCCGAAATGCACGGTGGTGCCACCCGTCGCGGTCGGCGTGTGCCCGAGCACCTTGACGTCGGTACGAATGTCGATGTTCTTCTTCTTGAAGCTGCGCACGACGACGTTGGCAACATCGCTGTCGAGCCCGGGAAGGATCTTCGGCAGCCCTTCGAGGATGGTCACCTGCGACCCGAGGTCGGCGAACGTGCTGGCGAACTCGCAACCGATCGCGCCGCCGCCGATCACCACGACGCGGTTCGGCACGTAGTCGAGCATCAACACTTCGTCACTGGTCATCACCGGGCCCGAGGGCTCGAAGCCGGGGATCGTGCGCGGCACCGAACCGGCGGCCAGCACGACACTGCCACCGCGGATGGTCATGACCCCTTCGGGGCCAGTGACCGTCACCGTGCGATCGGCGCCGAGCGTGCCGATGCCGTCGAGGATCGTGATCTTCTTCGACTTCATGAAGCCCGTCAGGCTCTTGACGATGCCATCGACGATCTTCTGCTTCCGCGCCTGCGCCGTAACGAAGTTCACCACGGGCGCACTCGACTCGATCCCGAACTCCGCGGCGTGAGCGACATGGCGTTGCACTGCGGCGGTCTCGAGGAATGCCTTCGCAGGGATGCAGCCGCGGTTGAGGCACGTGCCTCCGATGTCGGCCATCTCGACCAAGGCGACGTTGAGACCAGCAGATGTCGCATACAGCGCTGCGCCGTATCCACCGGGTCCACCGCCGATCACGACGAGATCGAATTCGGTTGCGGGCTCCATGTTGGCTCCGTGACGGTCGGTGAGTCCTGCCAGGACGTTGAGATCAAATTCCGGGTTTACGGTAGCGCCTCGTCGCCCTGAGCGAGCACCCACCGCAGCTGCGCGTCGGCGCGGTGGAAGATGAGCTGTCGCGACGTTCCCGGCATGCCTGTCGTGTCGAACGTCAACGAGCAGTCGGTCTCGGCGACGGCAATTCCCGCGCACGTGGACGACCTCACGGCGACGACCTTTCCGGGGGCCACGAGCGTGAAGCCAGCGAGGCCGTCGGGGTCAGCAACACCGCCGACACGCACGACCGCGACCAGATGCGAGCCGCTCGCCGACGACGACACCAACTCCACGGTCGCGTCACCTGCCTTGCCGGGCTCCCCCGCGTCGAGCAGCTTCGCCGTCTGCTCCTGTCCGCCGACCCGGAGCAGCTGGATGCCACCTGCCAGCAAGATGACGAGGCCGCATGCGATGGCGAGCAGCAGCAGGGTCCTGGTGCGCATGGACTTGCCAGGTTAAGGCCGGTAGCGTTCGCATCGTGCGCCGCTTGCTGCTCTCTGTCGTCGGCGTCGCCCTGTTGGCCGCATGCGGCGATCCCGCGAGCTCCTCGACGGAGCCGACGACACCGGCGGTCGGCGCCGCGGTGAGTGCGCCGGGCACGACTCCGGCCGCGGCAGATCACAGCGCGGTGCCCGATTCGCTGGCCTTCACGGCACCTCGCGTCGGTGGTGGAACGATCAACATGGCCGACTTCGCGGGCAAGCCGGTGTTGCTGTGGTTCTGGGCGCCCACTTGAACGACGTGCAACCGTGAAGCCCCTTCGGTCGAAGCGGCAAGTCAGCGATGGGCCGGGAAGGTGCAGTTCGTCGGCGTTGCGTGGTACGGCGACGACCAATCGTTCCAGGCGTTCGTCGACAAGTACAGCTTGACCTTCCCCCAGATCAGCGATGATCCGGGTGACGTGTTCAGTCGGTTCGGTGTGCCCTCTCAGCCGGCCATGGCGATCATCGACGCCGCCGGCACGGTGAAGGTCTCCTTGGGTGCGGTCGAGGAATCAACGCTCGATGCTGCTCTCGCTGCGGCCGTCGCCGCCGGTTAGCTCCGGGTCAGCTGGTGGCGCACTCGAAGACGCGTTGGGTGTAGTCCGAGTCGGCGACGTTGTACCAGTTCTTGCCCTCGAGGCACTCTGGGTGTGACAGCTCGTAGGGCAACTCGAACTCGGAGATCGAGCCGTCATCGATGTACTTCTGGAAGCACGGCGCAGCGGCGGTGCCGAACGCGACGAACTCGACGTCGAGCATGCTGTAGACGTCGCCGGTCCAGTACTGCTCGCCGACCCCGCACTCCGGGAACCGGTAGTACGGCGATACGAACGTGGGGTCGATCGAGCCGTCGTCGAGACCGGCCGACAAGCACGCCGAATAGCCCGCGTAGTCGGTCTGGTCGAAGCACGCGTCGAACGCGCTGCTGTCGCCGCCATTGGGATCATCGAGGACACCCCCGCTGGTGTCAGTGGTGGCAGTGCTGTCGGTGGTGTCAGTGGTGTCGCCGCCGACACCGAAGATTCCTGAGGTCGAGAACGACTCGGACACCTTCTTCACACCGTCGATGATGTCGGTCAGTTCGTTCTTGTCGAGTGCCGCCAGCAGCGCCAGGTACACGTCGAAGTAGGTGCCGATCGGGCTGACGTACCAGACGCCGCCGACCTTCTGCACGGTGATGCCGACGGGCTTCATATCGGAGAACGCGTCTTCCACGGTCTTGATCAAGGACTTCACATCGCCGTTCTCGTCGAGTCCCAGCACCCCGAGCGCGTCGTCGATCGAGCCCGCGACCTGGCACGAGTCCGCGGTCGTGTCGCCGGAGGTGAAGACGAGGCAGCCGTCCTTGTTCTCGACCGTCACGTCGGTGCCGCCAGCGGAGGCTTTCAGGTTGAACCCGTCGATCGCGACGGTCCGCCGGTCTCCGCTGCCGTTGACGGTGTACTTGATGTCGGAGAACGCAATCTTGGCATCGAGGTCGTCGATGTCGCTCTGGGCGCTGTGGATGAACATCGGCGCATAGCGCTGCAGGGCCTCGGCCTCGTTGGGATTGAGTGCGGCAATCAGTGCTTCCACATCGAGGTCGTCGACCGCGTCGAAGATGGCCTGCACGGCACCTTCGGGTGAATCGGCGCCTCGGGCGACGACCGGCGCCTCGGGAATGTCGTCGCCACTCTGGCGGGTGTTCTCGGCGATCGAGTAGAACGCGCTGAGGTACCACCGGCCGTCGCGCTTGACGGTCGCCAACTTCCAGTCGATGTCGCTGTTCTGCGGATGCGAGTTGAGGTCGGGACGATCGCCGCCGAAGGCCTCGTCGATCAACAGGTTTCCGATCGGCACGGCAGCGCCGTCGACAGACGCGGTACCCGTAGCCGTGATGCGGATGTCGGAGATGTCGGCGACGTTGGTGTCGGTCGGGTCGACCTGCACGTTGTCGAAGACGATGTCGAGCCCGCCGACCTTGTCGAGCGTTGCGGAGTTGTCGGCGATCTCCAGACGCTTGAGGTGGTCGATGATGTCGATCAGCGGCTGGCGCATCATGTCGCGCTCGCCGGGCAACAGCAGGTCGACGACACCGAGCGCGTCCTCCGCAGACAGGGCGTCCATCAAGCGGTTGCCGACCTCGGTGGGGCTGGCCGCACCACCGTCGTTGCCGGCGACGATCTTGCTGACCGCGAAGCCACCTGCGCCGACGAGCGCGACGACGGCGACCAATCCACCGATGACCTTGCCCCTGCTGCGCCTGCCGGTTGCCCCAGCGGGCACCACCGTGGCCGTCGGCTCGCCGTCGTGGGCGACGAATGGTGGCGACCCGAGGCTGAACGCGCCACCGGACAGCGGCGGGGCCTCGGGCGGCATCTGTGGCGGCGTCAGCGGGGGCCCGCCGGGCATCGGCGGTGGCAACGATGGACCACTCGGCGGCGCGACCTGCTGCCTGGGTGGTTCGAACGAGATGCCGTCATCGCTGGTGTCCACGGAAGATGCCTTTCGCCGCAATCTGGTACCCAACGGTATCGGCCGCAAATGGGGCGACGTGAGCACTTGTCACCGAGCTGATCCAGGC
>JANPOJ010000307.1:0-2051 GCA_031427935.1 Ilumatobacteraceae bacterium
GGAGCAAAACGCTGCGATTCCGCTGTTGGGTCTCCCGCTTGATCATCCGGCGCGATTTGCACTTGCGAGTTCGGTAGCCGGTGGCAGCTATCCCACAGCGCTGCGCTGCACGATCACGTCGGCCAAACGGTAGACGAACAGCGTCGCGAACGCGTCGAGACGGTCCTCGCCGAGGTCGAGCACCTATCATCCGATCGGGCGTAGAACGCCGACAACCCGTAGCGGCCCCACCCCTCGAACCGCCGCCGGAACAACTCAGCCTGACGCCGAGACGTCTCCGGTTCGATCGAAGCGACACCGCGCACGACCAGCCACGCGTCCTGCGGAATTGCCGCATGACGAATCCGCGGACGCTCAATCGGAGGCTCTGCGGACATTCCCGCACGCTACCGGTCGTCACCGTCGCGGCCCTCGTACAGGAGGATCTCCTCGAGGGTGTCGGCGCGTAGGCGAGCGAGTCGCTCCGGCGCGCCGGGTTTGGCGACGACAGCGCTACGGAGTTGAGAGAACTGAGTTCGTGCCATCCGCGTAGACCTTTCGCGCTGAGCTCCGGCAAGTGCTGGTCCGACAGTGTGCACTTTAGGGAGCGACAACCGGTCGCTGGAGCGATGTCAATGGTCTTCATATGAATACGTCGAAGACATCCGGTAGCGCCACTCGTGTTGCGTTTCGGCCGACGAGACGCGCGGCCGCGACCAGGACCCCTCCGGGTTGGCACCGAACGGCTCAACTGCCGATCACTTGGCATGGCCTACATCATCGAACGCAACCACCGCCGGCGCTCGATGTCCCCAGATGCTGGGTGCTTGGTGCAATTGCACCTCCCAGGTGCTGTCGTCGATCATTCGCCCACCGTGGCCGTACTCGACCTGAAAGCCCGATGGTGTCTGCATGTAGAACGAAACCATCTTGTCGTTGGTGTGGCAACCCAGGGTTGACGCGATCGGTACTCCCTGGTCGTGGCAGAGGTCGTAGGTGCTGCCGATGTCGTCCAAGTTGCGCAACTCGAACATCACGTGATGCAAGCGCTTCGGAGATGGAACCTCGACGAGCGCAATGGAGTGGTGGCGCGGGCCACAGTGGAGGAACACCGCGGTCGTGCTGCCCGCGTCACCCATGTCCAACTCGATGAAGTCGCTGACGAGGAGACCGAGCCCGTCCCGGTAGAAGCGCACGCTCGCATCGCGATCGTCGACGTTCAACACGATGTGGCCCAGGCCCAGATTGCTGGCGACGAAGCCGGAGATGGCGCGTGGCGAACGGAATGGCCGCTCGGCCAGCACGAGGGGGCCGAAGTAGATCTCGGTGGTCAGGCCACTTGGGTCGGTCGTGGTGATCAGGCCCATCACGCGACGGTCCCGAGCCTCCGCTTCGGTTCCCCAGGTCACGGTATGACTGTGAGTCTCCAAGCGGTCGGCGATGCTTCTCAGCGCGCCTTCGTCGCTGGTCTCCCAGCCGACGGAGGTCAGGTCGTCCAGAGCGCCGGCCCGGAGGGCAAGGCGGTGGTGATTCTCGTCCAACCGGAAATGGACAACTTCCTCATCGGGCGTCGCGTTGGGCTCCAGACCGAGGATCTTGGTAGCGAACTGCTCCCAACTCGGCAGATCGCTGGCCTCGATGCCGAGGTATCCCAGTTGGGTGACTCTGCTTCGTAACATGGCCGTTCTCCTCTGTTGAGTGCATCGAGACAAGAAGAGCCTGCCCGAGAGTCGCAAACACGACGACCACAATGATGCGACCAGCGCACCCGACCGACAAGGTAGATACCGGTGCAATAATGGTACAAAGTGGACATGACGAAGCAGAAGGCGAGCCGAGGCACAGAGTCGCTATCCCGCGTCACTCCGGTGCGATACGCGCCGCCGAAGAGCCACCGGTTCGACGTTGAGCTGGTCGCTGCCGAGGAGCTCCGCGCACGCATCGCACAGATCGATCATCGCGGTGTCGAGCGCATCGACTTTCACTGCCTCATGTACATCAGCGCCGGGCTCTACACACACATGGTCGACTTCGAGACCTTCGACTGCACGCAGGGGTCGTGCCTGCTCATC
>JANPOJ010000308.1:0-7681 GCA_031427935.1 Ilumatobacteraceae bacterium
GATGTCATCGCTCTGGCACGGCGTCGAGCCGCGGACTCCATGGAACGTGACGCGCATCACTGAGTGATCCCCAAGACCTGGCACGTTACGCGGCGTTCATCATCAGGAAAAGTCCAGTCAACGTGACGTACGTCGCACAGGGCTACGTTTCGTCGGATGGTCGAGCACTCTGCAACGCGAATTGAACGGCCCACCCTGCCCGACGGTCTCGTGGTGATCGTCAAGCGGGAGTGCGAGACCTGCCAGATGGTCGCACCGCTTCTCGCCGAGTTCGACGCAACGATCTTCACCCAAGACGACCCGACCTTTCCGGCTGCCTGCCACCCGGTGCACGATAGCGACCTCGCGATCAGCTGGCACCACGACGTCGAAACGGTGCCGACCCTGATCCGTGTCATCGACGGCCGCGAAGTCGAGCGCACCGTCGGATGGCTGAAATCCGACTGGCAACGGATCACCGGTGTCAACGACCTCGGCGCCGACCTGCCGGCGATGCGACCCGGCTGTGGCTCGATGAGCGTCGATCCAGACCTGGCCGATTCGCTGCGCGCCCGGTTCGGCGGGAGCGTGCTGCGATCGCGGCGCCTCGAGTTGGCCGACCTCGACGACGAGATGGAGGTGTTGTTCGATCGGGGCGTGACCGACGGTCTGCCGGTGACCCCGCCGACCGAGGAGCGGGTGTTGCGGATGCTCGATGGCACCAGCCGGGCGCCCGACGAGGTCGTGGCCGTCGTCGCCCCCGATCTCGTCGAGGTCACGATCGAGAAGGTGGCGATCAATGCCGTGATGGCCGGTTGCAAGCCGGAACACCTGCCTTGGGTGCTCGCTGCGCTGGAAGCCGCGTGCACCGACGAGTTCAACATCCACGGCGTGCTGGCCACCACCATGCCGGTCGGGCCGGTGTTGATCTGCAACGGCCCGGGCACGCGAGCGATCGGGATGAACAGCGGCGTCAACGTGTTCGGCCAAGGCAATCGCGCCAACCTCACGATCGGTCGGGCGGTGCAACTGGTCGTGCGGAACATCGGTGGCGGCCGGCCCGGCGAGGTCGACCGAGCGGCGCACGGCAATCCCGGCAAGCTCACCTTCTGCTTCGCCGAGGACGAGGTCGGCTCGCCGTTCACGTCGTTGTCGGTCAGCCGCGGGTTCGCCCCCGACGACGACACCGTCACTGTGTTCGCCGGCGAGGGACCACGTTGCATCGTCGACCAGCTGGCCAGAGATGCCGACCAGTTGGCCAACACCTTTGCGGCATGCCTGCGAACGTCGCATCATCCGAAGCTCGTGATCGGGTTCGACTGCCTGCTCGTGGTCGGGCCCGAGCACGCCCGGGTCTTCGCCGAAGCCGGATGGGATCGCGAGCGGTTGCTCGCGGAGCTGCACCGCAGGCTGCAGATCGCCGGAAGCGAGCTCGTGCGTGGCGCAGGCGACATGGCAGAGGGAGTACCACAGTGGCTGGCCGGCGAAACCCTCGGCAAGTTCCGTGCCGACGGATTGTTGCTGGCGTACGCGGGCGGCGGCGCCGGGCTGTTCTCTGCAATGATTGGCGGCTGGGCGAATGGCGCCACCGGCTCGCAGCCGGTGACCAGGAAGGTTGGGCGATGACCAAGCAGCTTCTCGATCCCACGAACGAACGCACGGTGCTGGAGCGCGCCCTTCTGCCGAGGCCGGTGTCGCTCCGCGGCAAGACCGTCGGTCTGCTCGACATCTCCAAGCCCCGAGGCGACGTGTTCTTGAACCGGATCGAGCAGCGATTGACCGAGCTCGGCGCCACGGTGCTGCGTTACAAGAAGCCGACGTTCGCCAAGCCCGCTCCGGTCGATCTGCGCCACGAGATCTCCACGCAGTGCCATTTGGTCATCGAGGCACTCGCCGATTGAGGCAGTTGTACGTCGTGCAGTGTGCACGACATCGTTGATCTCGAGGGCCGCGGTGTACCCGCGGTGTTCGTCGCGTCCGCGCAGTTCGTCGACGCGGCGATCGCCCAATCGCAAGCGCTGGGCTTTCCCACGGTTGCCCGCGTCTTCACACCCCACCCGATCCAGGACCGCACCGACGACGAAATGGTCGCCTACGCCGACGCGGCGCTCGACGAGATCGTCGCAGCCATCACCGCCGCCCCGTGACAGCGGGAGAGCTCAGCAGTCGATCGCAGCGCGGATCGCCGCACATACTTCAAGCCATCGGCCCGCGTCGAGTATCCCGGCCCGACGAGTGAGATGTGCTTTTCGAATCGTTCTGATGTTGTCGAAGTTCGCACATGATTCTGTCGGGATGCCGTCGCGCTCGTCGAGCTTCAGTTCAGTGGCGATGCCGCGTTGTCGACGCGTCAATGGTGCGACCAATACCGAGTGGATAACGGGAATCGCCTCATCGCGTGTCAGCACGATGTACGGGCGAGGCTTCTCGTCCGGTTGTTCGGCCCACCAGATCTCGCCCTGCCTCACAGGAGTTCAGACCAGTCGTCGTCGTCGTCGAGATCCCACGACTGAAATGGAATATCGGCCATCTCTTCCTCGGTCTGCGGCATTCGTCGATATCCGTCGGCGATCTGCTCACCGATCTGTCGACGACGCTCTTGATCGATCAGCCTGACCAGTGCGTCGCGCATTGCCTCGGCGCGGCTGTGGTACTTGAGTCGATGCACCACCCAGTCGAGATCGACGACCAGCTCATCCGGTAGACGAATTGCCAGCTGGGTTGACATTCGTTTAGCATACCACTACGGGAGTCGCATTGCAAGGCCGACCCTGGTCACGAGGCCCTCACGCTCCAGATCGCTCGCCAGGCGAGCAGCTCGATCCGTTTCGCACCCCATCACCGCCGCCAATCGCTCGGCGGCAACCGGCCCTGCCACCAGGGCTTTCATCAACCGGCCACGAGCCTGACGGTCGCTACCGTCGAATCGGGCCTGCCGACCACTGACACCTGCCGACCCGATCGCCGGGTCGTCTCCGCGCCCCCGCCACGCACAGCACAACCGAACCGGGCACTCGTCGCACTGCGGAGCGCTCGGTCGGCACCGCACAGCACCGAGATCCATCAGGCACTGATTCCAGGCCCACGACTCGCTGCAAGGCAGCACAGCATCGGCGGCAGCTTGCGCCTGCTTCGGCGTCAAGCGGGTGCCAGCGACGCGAGCCAGCACCCGGGCGATGTTGGTGTCGACAACTGCAGCGTCGGCCTCGAACGCGAATGCGAGCACGGCTCTGGCCGTGTAGTCGCCGACTCCCGGCAACCGCAGCAGCGCGTCGAGTGTCGACGGGAACTCGCCCAACGCAGCGATCGCAGTTGCCGCGGTGTGCAGATTGCGGGCGCGGCGTGGATAGCCAAGTCCGTGCCAGAGGCGCAGTACATCACCGAGCGATGCATCGGCGCACGCGTCGGGCGACGGGAACGCGGCGATGAACTCGTGCCACTTGGGCACCACACGCGCTGCCTGCGTCTGTTGCAGCATGACCTCGCTGACCAGGATCGACCACGGATCCCGGGTGTGGCGCCACGGCAGATCGCGCAGCCGGGGCAGGCCCCAATGCAGGACCTCCGCTGGATCTAGTCGGCCCACACGTCGACATCGTCGTACGGTCGGCGGCGCGCCGGGACGCTGTCGCGCTTCCACACCATCACCCGGCGCCGGAAGTAGCACACCTCCTGCCCGTGCTGGTTGAACCCCTTGCTCTCGACGGTGACGATGCCGCGATCAGGCTTCGACTTCGACGGCTGCACCTCGAGCACCCGCGTCTCGGCATGAATGGTGTCGCCGTGGAACGTCGGGAACTTGTGCTGCAAGGTCTCGACCTCGAGGTTGGCGATCGCCGCGCCGCTGACATCGGGCACGCTCATCCCCAACACCAGCGAGTACACGAGATTTCCGACGACCACGTTGCGACCTTGCACGCTCTCGGCGGCGAACCAATCGTTGGTGTGCAACGGGTGATGGTTCATCGTGATCATGCAGAAGAGGTGGTTGTCGTACTCGGTGATCGTCTTGCCCGGCCAGTGCTTGTACACATCGCCGACCACGAAGTCTTCGAGGCATCGACCGAACGGCCGCTCGTGCGAGGTCATGAATCGACAGTAGTCATGATCCCCCAGCGGTCATCAACCGTCTGGAGCTGTGTCGTCGTTGCCGTCACCCTCGGCCGGGAACACCGGCGACGACTCGCCGACCGACCTGCGCCGCTGGGAGAAGCGGACGGAGAACTCGAGAGCCCGTTCGTTCGACGGGTCCGCGGCGATGTCGCGCAAGCGCCGCAGTCGCTCACGCCGCCTGATGCTCCACGGGCCGACCCGCAACGAGCCGTAGAGGATGCCGCCGAGCAGGATCGGGAAGAAGAACTGGGCGAGGCGATACGTGGCCGAGCCGAGCACCGCGGTCGAACTCGCCAACCCGAAACCGACCAAGGCGATCGGCAGACCGCCGTCGATGATGCCGAGACCGCCAGGCGTGATCGGGATCACGGCGAGCACGTTGACCAGCCCGAACGCCACGATCAGGGCATCGACATCGGTCGAGGCGCCAAAGGCGCGCAGGAACACCCACAGTGCAGCGGCGTCGAGCATCCAGTTGGCGGCCGCCCAGCCGAGCACGCGTCCGAGCAGTCGGCGGTCGCCCGCCAGGTCTTCCAGCCGAAGCCCGATGTGGCGCACGCCCGCTGCCGTGCGATCCTCGCTCAGCCGAAGTCGCCGGGCAACCCATCGCAGGATTCGCTCGGCGCGGCCCTGCCCCTCCATCAGGCCGAAGACGATGCCGCTGGCTATCAACATCAGCACGATGCCGGCGATCGCGGCGGTTGCATATCCGGGGTTGACGCCGCGGATCGGGATCGAGACCATCAAGGCGATCCAGAAGATGAGGTTCAGAACGACGGCCGACCCGAGACCGGCCGTCGCCAGCGCGAACCCGGCGTCGGGCCCGTTCACGCCGGAGAGCGTCATCAGCCGATAGCCCATCGCCGAACCGGCCGCGCTCCCGCCCGGCACGATGCTCGACAAGGCCTTGGTGCTCATCTGGATGCGGAACAACCTGGCCCGGGAGATCTTGTGGCCCTCGTCGCCGAGCGCCGCCCGGGTCAACAACGTGTACGCGAGCAGTGCCGCCATCTCGAGCACCAGACCCAGCACGAGTAGCGCCGGATTGACGGTGCGCAGCTTCCCGGTCGCCTCGCGGACACCAGGCACGATGGTGACCATCGCGAAGTAGACGATCGCGAAGAAGGCCAGCAGCTTGAGCGTGAATCGGAACGGCCGGAACCGATGAGGTCGCGGTGGACCGCCAGTGTCATCCGCTGATACACGGGGCAGTTCCCCCGTCGCTGGGTCATCCGACTCGATGGCCATCTCGTACTGCTTAGTCCATCTCGGCGGTCATCGCTGGCGATGAGACGTGTGGCACTCAAGTATCTGGGTCAAGCTTGCCGATATCTTCGTGGGCAAGCGAGAGGGAGAACGTCATGAGAAAGCTCATCCGGGTTGGCGCCATCGCGTTGCTTGCGGCCTGCGGGAGCACGAAGAACGACGTCTCTGTGGGGACCGGCGCGGACGGAACTTCGGCGTCTGCGCGCAGTGCGCCCGTCTCCGCTTCGGGCGACTCCACCGGTGACACGATCACCGTCGACAACTTCGGCGACATGCCCCCGAAGTGCATCGAGTTGCTGGGTGCGTTCCTCAAGAAGATCGAGCCAACGGTCTCCAAAATCGATTGGGACAAGGCGACGCTTGCCGACTTCGAGGCGTTCGGCAAACAGTTCCAGACCGAGTCTGATGCATTCGACAGTCAGACGGCTGTCGCCGGTTGCGACAAGTACAACCTCAGCGGGTCTGACGAGAAGCAGTTCGAGCAGATGGCCGAGCTGGCGTCGGCCGAAGCCCCCGGCGCGCTCGGGTTCATCAAGTTCCTCGGTGCGTTGTCGGCCAGTGCCACAGCGACGGAGGGATCGATTCCGGCCGACTGCGCCGGAACGATCGCCTTGATCGAACCGTATCTGACCCACGGCACGATGAAGGATCTGACGATGGCCCAAGTCACCACGCTCGGGCAGTTGATGAGCGGCGTCAGCTCGAACTGCACGAGCGAAGAGGCGTCAGCGTTCTTCGGCCGCGCCGACGTGAGCGCCTTCATCAGCGGCTGATCCGAGAGCGGATCGAAGCGATGGGTCGAATCGGGCAGGCCTGGAAGGCTACGTAGCGAAAAGGGGCTGCCCAGTTCGTCGCAACCGAGCGCCATGCGGCAGATGTAGCGCGGTTGCCGACCCGATCGAACGCGGGCCGCCTGCGACTCGGGCTGTCACACGCTGACCGTCGTAGAGACGGTGGCGCAGCGACCATCTTCGTACGTTCGGCACACTTCATGCCAGGTTCGTGGATCAGCGCGAGCGAACAGAGACGCGGATCGTCTGTGTGCGCGCACTGACACGACGACGGCTGGTTGCCGGCCATTTTCGTCTCACCTCGCTGCCGAACTCATCAGCGGCTGATCACGATCAGCCCTCGACGCTGTTGACAATCGTCCTCAGGCGCGTGGTCAACTCGATCGCGCGATCCTCGGGACACTTGCCGAGGTGTACGACGACCAGCTCGCGATCGGGCACGACCACGCAGAACTGGCCCTCGTAGCCATGGCAGGCCAAGCTGCCCGGTCGGTCTCGCCACAGCCACCAGTGCCGCCCGTAGTCGAACTCGTTCTCGTCATTGGCAACGAGGGTCCGGGCGTGGTCGCGCCAGCCCTCCGCCAGCACACGATGGCCGTCGACGACGCCGTCGTTTCGGTACAGCTCGCCGAACCGGGCGAAGTCGCGTGCCGTCGCATAGACGTACGACGATCCGACGAAGGTGCCGGAGGTGTCGAACTTCGGGATCGCGCTGTGCATCCCGACGGGCGCGAACAATCGGTCGCGGAGAAACGCCTCCATCCCCTCGCGACCACCTCCCACAACGTCGCCGATGATCCGGCAGATGATGTTCGTGGTGCCGCTGGAGTAGTTCCACGTCGAGCCGGGGCGGCGGACCAACGGCAGCGCAGCGGCGTAGGCGGCCATGTCGTCCTGGCCCTCGCCGAAGAGCATCGCGATGCAGTGGCTCACCGAATCGTCGACGTAGTCCTCGACCCATTCGAGCCCGGACCGCATCTCCAGCAGGTCGAGCAACGTGATCGCTTCCTTGGGCGTTCCCTGCCAACCCGCCACCGCTGCCGGACGATCGAACTCGATCAGACCATCACCGACCAGGATGCCGACCGCGGCGTGCGTGATGCTCTTGGCCATGCTCCACGAGATCAACGTGGTCTCCGGCGTGACTGCGCCACCCGGCGCGAAGACCGAGTCAGGCTGCACGCCGTACCGCTCGAACACCAGCTCACCGCGACGCATCACGAGCAGCGCGAGGCTGATACCGTGCGGTGCGTCGTCGGCAAACAACTCGTCGGCAATCTGCAAGATGGTTGCGTTCACGGGGACTCACCGTAGCGAGATTGGGTCGAATGGCTTATTTCGATTCGAGGACCTCGCTGTTACAACTGCACGATGGGACGAAATCATCGGGCACGTTGGTCTGCTATTGGTGCGGCTGTTGCAGTCAGCATCGGAGCAGGCGGACTCATCACATTCGCAAGCGCTGCCGGCGGCACCGCATCCACCTTCACACCGATCACGCCGTGTCGACTGCTCGACACCCGCGTCGACGG
>JANPOJ010000309.1:0-2477 GCA_031427935.1 Ilumatobacteraceae bacterium
ACCGGATGATCTCGTTGTTGCCCTGGATCCATGGGTGCGGGCCTGCCACTGTCATCACGACGACTCTCGGCAGGTCAGAAACCTCGGCGAGGATTGCCTCGTACTGCTCGCGAGTCACCGATCCATTGGTACCCAATTGAAGGACGACACCATTGGTGATGTGGAACTGGGACTTGGCTTGCTGCAACTCCCCGAGGATCAGCTTCCAGTCCGCTGCCACCGCGGCAACGGTTCTGATTTCCCGGGCATCGAGGTTCGGCTTGGCACCGAGCATCACCGATTCCCCCACCGCGAAGTAGGGCACATCGACGGGCGGCACGGTGGCGTACGTACTCGCCGTCTCGGACGGGACGTCAGCGAACGAGGAGAGGATCGCCAGGCCGATGCTCGGGTCGGCGCCGTAGCCGACGCGTGCGACGACAAAGGTGGCGAGCGCCCGTCCGGAGCCAACGATCTGTTCCGGCCATCCGGGATGGCTGTCGAGCGGTGCTTGCGCCACATACAACCGCACGCCATCGGTCGGAGCGACAAGCCCGGGATCGTCGCAGGCACCGGGGATCCCGCTATCGAGCAGGACCGTGTGTGGTATCACGATCCGCGGGCACGGCGAGGGCTCGCCCTCCGCCACGGCCTGCACACGCCAGTCCGACGGGAATCGGATCGACACACCCTGGAACCTCACCATCATGAAGTTGTCCGGCGGTGTCGGCCGAATCTCGTACCCAAATCGCCACGTGCCCGAGGGCCCGACGGTGTCGAGGATCGAGTTGGCTGCAGCGTCATCGTGGCGCTGCACGATCACCGTTGATGCCAATTCGGGCAGCGCCATTTCCTGGCACCCGAGGCACTCGCCTGCCACCCGCGACGCATGCAGACCATTGATGATCTCATCGGTTGCAGCGTCGGATGGCCCACTCGAAATCCGCATCGATTCATCGCCGCACACGATCTCGAGATTGATGTCGCCCTCAGTCGACACGCATCCGTTGCCGGTGTGGAACGGGCTCATGTCCGGCGGAAGCGACAGCCGTACATTGCCCCACTCCACGAGATCCCATCCTTCTGGCGACGGCGGAATCGGATGAGCCGCCACCGGGGCCGTGGCAAACGTAACGACCGAGGCCGTGTCGGGCGACGAGTCCGTCGACCCGACCGCGCCGCCGTCGTCTCGCACGGCCACCTGCGCGGCGACGGCGGCGATCAGGGCGACCATCGCTGCAGCAAGAACCAGCACGCGGCGACGGTCGCGGCGTGGCGGCATTGCTACGACGCTGGCGATGCTGACGGAAGCGGCGAGCCGTGGCGGCACGGCGGAGACATCCGCCGTCAGGGCGTCCAACTCCGCGCGCAGTCGGTCGATCAGTTCCTCGTCGAGGGTGTTCATCGCTCGATCTCCTCTCGCAGTAGGACCAAGGCACGTCGCGCGTGCGAGCGGACCGTGCTCGGTCGGCAGCGCAGTGCGTCGGCGATCGATGCCTCGTCCCAGTCAGCCCAGTAGCGCAACACCAGCACCGCCCGCTGTTCATACGACAGGCGATCGAGCGACGCCAACAGATCACCGTCGCCCGGTCGCATCGATGCCGATTCGGGTGAGGCCGTCCGTCGCTCACGCAACGATCGGCGTCCGTTCGAACGCATCGACGAACGGGCCAGGTTGACCACGATCACCCGGAGGTAGCCGCTGGGATTGGTCAGCTCATCGAACCGTGGACCGATCCGCACGAACGCATCCTGAGCGATCTCCTCACCGGTCGCCGCATCGCCGGTCAGGGCCGTTGCCCAGCGGGCAGCGTCGTGCCAGGCGCGGCGGTAGAACCCCTCGAAGTTCTCCGTCACTGCGACGGGCTCGGCCATCATCGGCTCCAGTGTGCGACCCACACCACCTCTGACGCCACCGAAAGATCTGGGCGTTGCAGGAGATGAAAGAACCCCGCCGGGCCGAGGCCCGACGGGGTTCTTTTCTTGGCTCCCCCACAGAGTCGCCGCGTAGCGGCGGCAGATCAGCTGGATTGAATCTTGATCTCGATGTCGACACCGGCCGGCAGCTCGATGCGCTGCAGGCTGTCGATGGTCTTGGCATTGGGATCGATGATGTCGATCAGACGCTTGTGGACGCGCATCTCGAAGTGCTCACGTGAGTCCTTGTCGATGTGCGGACCACGAATCACCGTATAACGGTGCTTGTCGGTCGGCAAGGGAATGGGGCCACGAATGGTGGCGCTGGTGCGGGTGACCGTCTCGACGATCTTGCGCGTCGATTGGTCGATGATCTCGTGGTCGAACGCCTTCAGGCGGATGCGAATGCTTTGTGCCATGTGGTTGCGTTAGCTCACTTCGTGATCTTGGTGACGCGGCCGGCGCCCACGGTACGGCCACCCTCGCGGATCGCGAACCGCAAACCCTCATCCATCGCGATCGGCTTACCCAACTCGACAGTGATCGCCACATTGTCACCCGGCATCACCATCTCGGTACCC
>JANPOJ010000310.1:0-8044 GCA_031427935.1 Ilumatobacteraceae bacterium
GCCTGGGCTTCGGAAAGCCAGTCATTCGGCGTCTCGCCTCCGGTGGAGCGCCCGATTCCATTGTAGGCCACAAGGCCCTTAAATGGGCCGGTATCGATCTGAATAAGTGCATCACACGCTCGAGCTCACGGCCGCGGCCGATGACCGGGTCGAGCTTCTTTTCGCGAGCGAGCTGAGTGAGGTTGCGACCGAACTGGTCGAGGATCTGGCTGTTGCCCTTGTCGCCAGGCGTGTCTTCCTTGCCCTGCGTGCCGGCTGCAGCTGCCTGTGGCTCGCCCTTGCCCTGCGCGCCACCCTGGTACCCGCTGAGCAACTGGATGACCTGCTGACGCACGCGTGACAGGTCTGCGCCGAGCTTCACGAGCACCTGCGCGGCGACGCCTTCGCCTTCACGAATGAGACCGAGGAGGATGTGCTCGGTGCCGATGTAGTTGTGGCCGAGTTGCAGTGCTTCGCGCAACGACAGCTCCAACACTTTCTTGGCACGAGGTGTGAACGGGATGTGACCCGACGGTGACGTGCCGCCTTGCCCGATGATCTCTTCGACTTGGTTGCGGACGGCCTCCAACGAGATGCCCAGACTCTCGAGTGCCTTCGCAGC
Organism: Ilumatobacteraceae bacterium; assembly: GCA_031427935.1. Taxonomy (GTDB): domain Bacteria; phylum Actinomycetota; class Acidimicrobiia; order Acidimicrobiales; family Ilumatobacteraceae; genus JAENVT01. Next base: position 602 of record JANPOJ010000310.1, read on the forward strand.
GACCCCTTCACCTTCGTGGATGAGTCCGAGGAGAATGTGTTCGGTGCCGATGTAGCTGTGGCTCAGCAGCCGAGCTTCCTCCTGGGCCAGCACCACGACCCGCCGTGCCCGATCGGTGAAGCGTTCAAACATGGCAGAAGTGTATCGGCGTGGCGCACATGCAACGTGCCGCCCGGCGCGCTTAGGTCGCGCGACCTACTGCGCAATCTTGAGGTGGTGGGACGGATGGCTAGCCTGGCTGCGTGGCGCCCTCGCCGTTCTTCTCCGTGGCCGGCATGGTCGACGATGTGCAACGCATCGAACAGGCGCTCGTCGAGTCCGTGCACACACCGGATCCGTACCTCAACGAGATCGCATCACACCTGATCATCGCCGGCGGCAAGCGTCTTCGCCCGGTGTTGACGGTGGTCGCCGCGCAGATCTGCGGCCCGTCGGATGCGGAGCTGAAGGAACGCTCGATCCAGGGCGGCATCGCCTGCGAACTGGTGCAGACCGGCTCGCTCTACCACGACGATGTGATGGACGAAGCCAGCACGCGACGGGGCGTCGAAACCGTCAACGCCAAGTGGGGCAACTTGCAGGCCATCCTGGCCGGCGATTTCCTGCTCTCGCGGGCGTCGGGAATTGCCGCCTCGCTCGGCACCGAGGTCGCCGGTCTGCTGGCTCGAACCATCGGCCGGTTGTGCGAAGGTCAGATCGAGGAGTTGCGTCACACCTACAACTCGGCGCGACCTGAGTCGAGCTACATGGCGTCGATCAGTGGCAAGACCGCGTCGCTCTACGCGACGGCCGCACGCATCGGTGGGCTCGTCGCCGGGTTCGACTCGGTGTTGACCGATGCGCTCACCGAATACGGCGAGGCGTACGGCAACGTGTTCCAGATCGTCGACGACTTGCTCGACATCACCTCGACCGACGATCAGCTCGGCAAGCCCGCCGGCCACGACATGGTCGAGGGTGTGTACACGTTGCCGGTCATGCGCACGCTGCAGGCCGGTGGAGTGCCGGCGATGGAACTGCTGGCGTTGCTCGGCAAGCCGCTCGATGCAGCCGAACGGGAGAAGGCGCTCGGCATCGTGCGCACGAACGGCGGCGTCGCCTCGGCGTTCTCGACAGCGCAGGATTGGGCAGGTCGCGCGGTTGCCGCGTGCGACGCTCTCCCCGACTCCCCGGCGACCGACGCCCTGCGCGCCGCGCCGGAAAACCTGATGCTGTCTGTCAGCTAGGCCGTAGGGGTGTCGGGGGCACCCGTCGTGGAGACGGTCAGCGAGCTTCAGCCCCGACTCAGTTCAACTGGGCTGATCGTCGTGGACTTGCAGGCGCCCGTTGGCGCCGTACAAGAGCGTTGCCCGTCGTCTCGCCAGTACGCGGAACTCTGATGTCAAACGCGGGCCACCTTGCCAACCCGGTCGATCAGGGCAATCGGAGTGGCCTCAACGGCATCGGAATTGTCTGTGCGCGCCCGTAGACGCTCCGCGCCTCTGTTCGCTCAAGTTGATCGACGAACCTGGCAGCGCTGGGCGCGATATGGGCCTTGGATTCATGCGGCCCATTTCGGTGCCAGCGGTGAGCGAAGCAGACCGCGCCAGATCCGCCGATCGGCGTTGTGGACATCGTGTCCGCCACCATGCATCCTGAGCATGTGAGCGATGACGATCAGGGAGAATTGATGCGACTTCGAGAGTCCATCCGTGATCACTGCGCGATGCTGTCCAGACAGGGGAGAAACCCGCTCGACGGCGTCACGTGGAGTTCAGATACAGATCGCTTCGACTCTCTGCTCCGGTCATTGGCTACGCAAGCTGGTCTGGGCGCGCCGATATCTCCCTGGACGAACCTGCAGCGTCTCGAAGTCGACGAGCTGTGCCGATCCGCTGGCCTTCTCGACGGGCTTCCTCTTCTACCGGGCGTGACCTGAGTCTGCGTCAGAACTGCGGATATCGCGTGCCGCACGAGACGGACTTGCTGGTTCGACTCACTGGTTTGAGAATGGAGGAGGTGTGAGTCCGGTCGTGCGACAGCCGCGACTTCTGACTCACACCGATCTGAGATCGGACGAGGTGTGAGCCGGATGTCGCCTGCTGCGCGAGTTATGACTCACACCGAACCGCCGCCGAAAACCTGTTGGCTTCAGCCAGCTACGCGTTGGGGGCGAGCTTGACGATCTTGGCGGCGGCTTTGTAGGCCAGTTCCGCAGGGCCGAGCTCGTCGGGGCGCAACAGGTTGGCCATGATCCGCAGCACCCACTCCATCAACGTGCGGCTGTGCATGCCGGCGCGCGTCAGCTCGCGCATCAACGCGGGGCGACCGATCACGCGGGCGAACAATCGGGCGACCTTGAAGTACTCGCCGTACTCGTCGTCGAGCAGTGACGGATAGCGCTGCAGTGCGGTGGGATCACCGCCGTCGAGTGCCTCGTGCAGCACCTGCGCCGCCATCCGCGCCGTCTCGTACGCGTAGTCGATGCCTTCGCCGTTGAACGGGTTGACGCTGCCGGCGGCGTCGCCGATCACGAGGTACGACGGGCCGGCCTTCGGGCCGACGGAGCCACCCATCGGGATGCGCCCGCTGGTGGCCTTGCACTCCGGTCGGTCGGGTGTGATCTCCCAGCGGTCGGCGACCTGGTGGGCGTATGCGTCGAGCAGGTGCGTGGTGTTGACGCTCTTGAACTCGCGGAAGGTCGACAGCAGGCCGACGCCGATGTTGACGGTGCCGTCGCCGACCGGAAAGATCCAGCCGTAACCGGGCATCGGGTTGCCGTTGCGATCCTTCACATCGAGCGCGGACTCGATCCACGGCTCGGCGTGGCGCGGCGTCTCCCAGTAGGTCCGGATCGCGGTCCCGTATGGCCACTCGCGTGTGCGGAACGTGCCGAGCGAACGACCGAAGCGGCTGTTGGCGCCGTCGGCGACGACGACGTACCGCGCCCGGATCTCGATGGGCTCACCCGTCGGCGGTTGCACCACGGCCCCGCGAACGAACCCGCGATCGACGATGGGTTGCAGCGCCTCGTGACCCTCCAGCAGCGTTGCGCCGGCGGCAACGGCGTTGCGGGCGACCATCGTGTCGAGCTCGCGTCGGCGAACGACGTACCCGTACTGCGGGTACACCGGGTGCGACGGCCACTGCAGCTCGAGCTGGCGACCCATGCCCGTGGCGCGCAGCCCGTTGTACTTGTGGAACCGGGCCAGCTGGTCGCCGAGACCCATCTCGTTCAGCTGGTGCACGGCGCGAGGCGTCAGCCCATCGCCGCACGTCTTCTCGCGTGGGAACGATTTGCGTTCGACCACGGTGACCTGGTGACCGTACCGGGCGAGCCAGTAGGCCGCTGAGGCGCCGGCGGGGCCGCCGCCGATCACCAAGACGTCAGTCGATGACGTCACTCAGGCGCCGGCGGACGAGCCGGCCTTGGGCTCCTTGCCGACTTTGATCGCTCCGGTGACCTTGGTGTCGATGTTGTCGAACGTTGCCGAGCCGTCTTCCAGTGCCGTCCACGCAGGCGAGTCGGCGGCGCACCAGTTGTCGAACTCTTTCTGGTACGCCCCATTCGGATCGGCGCCGCCCAGCGTGTAGCGCTCGTGGCACACGACGGCGAGGATCTGGGCTTCGGTCAGCTGTGCTGATTGACCTGGCATGTTGCCCTTGGCGCGAGTGATGTGCGCACCACCGGGTCGGTTGGGGTCACCGTAACTCTGGATGCCGGCGGTGACGTATGCATCGGTGCCTCCGTACACCCACCGCAACTGGTCTTCGATGTGCGGGAAGGTCTTGAGGATCTCCTGTTGCGAGAACTGGTAGCCGACGCCGCCCTCGCCCTTGCTGCCGTGACAGCCGGAGCAACCGGTGAACACCACGGCGCCTTCGCCGAGCGGGCCGGAGACCTTCTCGGCCGACGGGGTGAGAGCGCGGACGTACATGAACGCCCACAGCGGCAAGGTGCTGAGTGTGGCGAACGCCCAGAACGGAATCTTCTTGCGGGCCTTGGCCGCGGCCACGACTGGGATGTCGGGCTTCGGCGGGGGCGGCCCGGCCGGTGCTGTGGGTGCAGCCGCCGGGGTTTGCGCCGCCGGTGCGGTCGATGGCGTCGTGGCCGCTGCTGTACCAGGCGTTGCCGCTGGGGCGTCGGCCGCGGGGGCTCCGCCTTCGGCCTGCGTTCGTGCGGCCTTGCTGCGCTTCAGCAGGTGCTCGGGAATCTCGGTCACGGGTGCCCACGATAGACGCCACGACTGCGAGATCAGGAAATCCTCGCGATGAATCGCGAACGCGGCGTGCACGAATTCACAACCAGTCGATTGTCGCTATCGGGCGTGGTAGACCGAAGACCGAATATGCATGTCGACTCGCTGGGAATGGCACTCGGTGTGACGTCGGTGACTACAGTTTGTGCAGCAGTTCACGAGGAAGGACAGCCGAAGTGCTGATCGCATACGACTGGTGGAGACCGTCAAAGTTTCCGTTCTTGAATGAGGCCTTCCTCTTCTCGTTCGCGCTGTCCACGATTCTGGCCCTGCTGGCGATTCCGTACGCGAAGCGCCGCCCGAAGGGCACGTCGGTGTCGTGGGGTGAAGCGATGCTCGCCGCGGTCTACGTCTTCGGTGTGATGTTCCTGGCGTTCGGCGTCGTGCCGCACCAGTGGATCGCTCACTCCGACGCTGACCTCCAGTGGACCAAGAGCTACATCATCTACGGCCCGGGCGATGTGTTGAAGCCCAAGGCCCTCGGTGGGCACTTCCCCTTCACCGCGTCGTACGAAGCCATTCGCGACACCGTCGTCGTGGTGCTGCACGTCTGGTACTTCGGTCTCATCCTCTTCCTCTGGAAGGTGTGGCAGGGCCGCGGCGACACCAAGCCCAGCACCGACGTCGCCACCAGCACGTACGGTCGACCCCTGGTCAAGAAGGGCTAGCGCGTATGGCACGCACTGACGCAAACCCTCCGATGATGCCGTACACCGACGAGTACCAACTCGTCGAAGTCGACGCTGACTACCTCTCCAAAGCAGTCAAGCCGAAGCAGTTCATCCACATCGACCAGACCGAGTGCATCATGTGCGAGGGCTGTGTCGACATCTGCCCGTGGAAGTGCATCCACATGGTCACGCCCGACGCCATCGTCGAGGCCACGGGTACGGAGTTGCCGGGTCAGGACCCGAGCGACAAGGTCTTGTTCATCATCGACGACGACATCTGCACGCGGTGTGCGTTGTGTGTCGATCGGTGTCCGACCGGCGTCATCATTTTGGGCAGGGCGGGTGCTCCCGACAAGAGTGGCGACTCGCACGTGCGCACCAACAACCATGGCTATGCCTACGGCATGCGGCTCTAGGGGTATCGACCAATGGCAAACATTCTCGACGAACGACCGAAACTGACCATCAAGGACCGTCTCTCCAAGGTGTGGGGCGGCACACAGGGCAGCCAGGCGTGGAACTCGATCTTCCGACCGGGCTCGATCTTCCGCAAGGGCTACACCGACTCGCCTCGTAACCGCAGCTATGTGGTCATGAACTCGGTGCTCTACCACCTCCACCCGGTGAAGGTGAAACGTCACGCAGTCAAGGTCAGCTACACGCTCTGCCTCGGTGGATTGAGCTTCTTCTTGTTCATCTTGTTGACCGTCACCGGCATCTTCTTGATGTTCTTCTATCGACCCACCGACGTGGCCGCGTGGAACGACATCTCCAACCTGCAGACATCGGTGGCGTTCGGATTACTCGTGCGCAACATGCACCGGTGGGGCGCGCACCTGATGGTGCTCAGCGTGTTCTTGCACATGGCGCGCGTCTTCTACCACGGTGCCTACAAGGCGCCGCGCGAGTTCAACTGGGTGATCGGCGTCGTGTTGTTGATGCTCACGTTGCTGCTCAGCTTCACCGGCTACCTGCTGCCGTGGGACCAGTTGGCGCTGTGGGCCGTGACCGTCGGTACCAACATGATGGGGTACACCCCCGTGCTCGGTACACAGGTGCGCTTCGTGCTGCTCGGTGGCAAGGAGATCGGTTCGGAGACCCTGCTGCGCTGGTACGTCTTGCATGTGCTGATGCTGCCGTTTGTGATCGTCATCTTCATGGCCATCCACTTCTGGCGTGTCCGCAAAGATGGCGGGATCAGTGGACCGTTGTGAGCCGTCATTGTGGGAGCGAGTTGAACTGTCATGACTGAGATCCCCGAGCACCTCCTCAAGCGGGCTCAGCAGGCTCGCGAAAAGGCCGAGGCCGACGCTGCCCCCGCTGCCCCCGCCGCGCCTCCGGCCGGCGCCGAGTCGTCGGAACCGGCATCGGACCCGCGCATCCCTGCCCATCTGCTCGAGCGCAGCAGGGCAGCCAAAGCCCAAGCCGAGGGCGGGGGAGACTCCGGTACCGGTGGCGGCGGCGCGGTCGCCGTGCAGGAGAAGGTTGCCAGCATCGTCGCCGGTGGGCCGAGCGCAGGCGGGGTGCCGATCGGCGCCGGGCCGGGCGGGCACACCCAGCGTCTGCTCACGGTCGTCAAGAGCGGTTCGATCCAAGACGTGAAGGCCTCGCCGATCGACAAGGTGCACACCTGGCCGCACCTGCTCGCCGCCGAGTTCGTCGCCGCGCTGGCGTGCACCGCATTCACGTTCTTCTTCTCGATCTGGGTCAACGCGCCGCTCTTGCAGCAGGCCAACCCCAACCGCACACCGAACCCCTCGAAGGCACCGTGGTACTTCCTCGGTCTGCAGGAACTGCTCACGATGTTCCACCCGATGATCGCCGGCGTGACGCTGCCGGGCGTCGGCCTGATCGTGCTGATCTTCGCTCCGTACATCGACAAGAACCCGTCCAACAAGCCAGAGGATCGCAAGTTCGCCATCTCGCTCATGACCGTGCACATCATGTTCTGGGCCGTGCTGGTCATCATCGGCTCGTTCTTCCGGGGTCCTGGCTTCAACTTCACCTTGCCGTGGCGCGACGGCTTGTTCTTCGATCTGTGAGGTACGCACGATGAGTCCTGCAGCCATCATCACCATCGCGGTCGTCGCCATCGTCGTCCTGGCCGCCATCGTGCTGGTCACGGCGGCGCGACGCGCCGACGTCCGCGGTGCCGGCGCACTGAGCCGCGAAACCCGCCGACGCGACCGGGACGCCGACATCGACCTGCCCGCCGCGCAGACCGGTCGTGCTGTCGAGCGCGCCGTCAGCGAGGCCCGCAGCGCTGGCCTGGCTCCCGCCGCACCGATGACACCCGCAGTGTGGGTGGCACCCGACGACGACGCCATCGGCGTCAGTCGCCGCATGTTCTTGAACCGGGCGACCGTGTCGCTGACGGGCGCCAGCCTCACCACGTTCGCCGCGGCCGGGTTCGTCGCCTTCTTGTGGCCGACCGCCAAAGGTGGCTTCGGCGGCAAGATCAACGTCGGCAAGATCGACGACGTCATCTCCAGCATCAACTCCAGCGGCGGCTTCTTCTACAACGCGACGGCTCG
>JANPOJ010000311.1:0-2105 GCA_031427935.1 Ilumatobacteraceae bacterium
GAACGAGTGCGGCAGCAGTTCATCCAATGTGAACGTTGCTCGCACCCCATCGGGCCCCGCTGCGTAGATGGGAGTGTTCCCACTGGCGAACTCGCGTAAACGCTGACGGCATCCCCCGCAGCACGTGCCGATCGCGTCGCCATCGCACACGGTCAGCACGGCGACGATCTCGTGCTCGCCGGCCGCCACCATCGCCGAGATCGCTCCGGCTTCGGCGCACGAGCCCTGTGGGTAGGCGGCGTTCTCGACATTGCAGCCGGAGAACAGCCGTCCGCTGGCAGTGCGCAGGGCAGCGCCGACTCGAAAATGTGAATAGGGCGCGTGGGCGTTGGCCTGCACAGCGTTGGCCGCAGCCAGCATCTCGTCTACATCGGTCGACATCAGCCGCTCACAGTAGGCGCACCGGCGACCGGTTGTATCGTCGCCCGCCACCCTTCGGCTACGGCGACGCTCCAGCCCTCAGCGGTGAACGTCTGGCCCGGCACGACGAGGTTGTCGTACGGCGCCAGACCGACGAGCGGCGTCTGCGCTCTTGTCGCACCGCTGCCTTCGATCAGATGCACGGCAACCCCGCTGGCCGGGAGGTGATCGTCGAATCCCTCGGCCGTCAGCACCTCCACGGTGATGAACCGATGGTCGTCGAGGGCGACCACTGCCACCCGCGTGCCCGACGCGCCGTTGGATGGCGCGAGGGTGACGGTGCTCCCCGACGAAGGCACGACTGCGACTGCAGATGACGGCAGCCAACCCGCCGCCAGCAGGTTGATGGCCAGGGTGCCGGGGCCGTCGCGTCGATCGGGGTGCGTGGCGCGCGGCGCGGCGCTGTTGCTCATCACGTCGAGCGCGCTGTCGTGCGGTTCCTCCAGCGTGGGGTCGTAGCCGCTGTGGGGCCAGCCGAGGGCATGGCCGATCTCGTGCTCGATCAAATCCATCGGTGGTTGATCGCCCCAATCGGGACTGAAGTCGGATGCGCCCACGTAAGCGGAGCGGCGGGTCGCCGACGCGAGGCACGGCGGTGTTGCGCAGTCGCTGCCGGGGTTGGCGAACCCGCCCGGTTGTGTGTCGTTGTGCTCGGCATCGGCGATCGCGATCACGCCGTGCGCATCGCCACCGGCCAATGCCAACGCCTTGTCGACACAGGCTTGTGGCTCGTCGGTTGCTGCAATCATCACCGCTCCCGCGCCCCGAAATCGCGGCCGGTACGCACCGTGGGAGAGCGCGTCGAAGTATGCGCCGACCTTCGCATCGAGCACTGCGGCGAGCGCGTCGGCATGCAGTGGAAAGCGCAACGGCAGGCCGGCGTAGGCGGCCGACCGCGAGTCCGCGGGCACGTGGCACACCACGACGTTCCACGGGTCTTCTCCGTTGGTCATCCACCGCGATCGTTTGCCGGCATCGACGACCGCCTGCACCGCCGGAGGCAGCGAGGCCGACGAATGGCTACAAGCCGTTGGAACCAACATCAGGCCGACCAACCAGGTGCGTCGCACGTCGAGAGGCTATGTGCGCGCCGCCTCGGATCCATGCCACGATGTGCCCATGGCCGCTCGCACCATTCGGCATCGTCTGCTCGGCAATTCGGTCGTACGAACGGTGTTGTCGTTGTGGGCATGGTTGATGCTCGGGGTGATCATCATCATCTGGGTGCCGCTCGTCGCCGTGGTCCGCCTGGTGACGGCACCCTTCGACAAGGGCCGTTACGCCGCCGGGTTACTGTTCCGCAAACTAACCGTCGTGCACCAGTGGCTGAACCCGCTCTGGAGGTTCCGCACCTCGGGCGTCAAGATCCGCGATCCGCGGCGGCCGTACATCGTCGTCGCCAACCATCAGAGCTTCGTCGACATCCTGCTGATCTCGCAGTTGCCGTGGGAGATGAAGTGGTTGTCGAAGGCCGACTTCTTCAAGTACCCGCTCGTCGGATGGTTGATGCAGATGGCCGGTGACATCAAGCTCGTTCGTGGCCAGCGCGACTCGATCGTGGCGGCGATGGATTCGTGCAAGGACCGACTGTCGAAGCGCGTCAGCGTGATGATCTTCCCGGAAGGCACTCGCAGCCAAGACGGGGAACTGCGCACGTTCAAAGACGGTGCCTTCCGCCTGGCGAT
>JANPOJ010000312.1:0-4864 GCA_031427935.1 Ilumatobacteraceae bacterium
GCGGTGGGACGCTCATCAGCACGCAGGCCTGTTGTGTGGAGTTGCGTCATCCGTCCTTTTTCCGTCCTCGGCCCCGAGCACCTGGGCCTCAACGACGACATCGAGATGGTGGAGCACCTGATCAATGCCACAGTCCGGCGGCGTTTGCCCTGGTGAGCCGGGGTGTTGGACGGGGGAATGATCCTTCCGTCCATCCCTTGCAATTCCCCTGGTAGATGGCACTTTTCGTGGAGCTGGGGGGAATCGAACCCCCGTCCATCAGGCAGTGAACGTTCGTGATACGACCATTCCCGACTCACTCGCTAACGCAGCGAGACCGGCGGGTCGGCTGACCGTCGCAAGCGGCGGTCCACGCTCGGTCTTTGCCGAGTGTCAGCAGACTTTCCTGCGGTCAGCGGTCTTTCTCGCCGTCATCCCCCGCTTCTGTTGCCGGGCTGCGGTGGATCGGCCCCGTGCGCCATTTCTGGTCACTATGTACCTGTACTACCTGAAGATCAGGCGGCGTAGGCGAACTGCTCGTTGGCAATTCTATTTTTTGCCCCGTTTAGCGAGTCTGAGCAACTCGGGTCGCACGCTCGCCCACAGAAACTGATGTCGAAACCTGTCAGCCCCGTGATTGATCGTCCGACCACCCTACCGGCAACGTCGTCACCTGGACGGCTGTGAGCCCGATCGCGCGCCGGCCGCGACACCGGGCTCACAGCACGATGTTTGCCGCCGGAGGGGGAGCGGTACGGTCCTTGCGTGAGTCGCACCTACCACGTGTTCATCAACGATGCCGCTGGGTCGGCGAGCGAGCCCGACGAGCAGGTCCGTGACATCACCGAGGCGTTTCGCGAGGTGGGTGTCGACGCCACGGTCGAGATCGTCGAGCCGGAACGGTTGCCGGAGGTGATGCGTGGGGCGTGAAAGCAGGGGGTCGACGCGATCGTCGTGGCTGGCGGGGACGGCACGATCAGTTGCGCGGCAGAGGTTGCCGTCGCCGACGAGATGGTGCTGGGGGTGTTGCCGATGGGCACGTTCAACCACTTCGCCAAGGATCTCGGCATGACGGCTGACCTTGTCGACGCGGCAAGGTTCCTGGCGGATGCCGAGGTCGTGGCGGTCGACGTCGGGGAAGTGAACGGCAAGATCTTCGTCAACAACGCGTCGATCGGGGTGTATCCCACCATGGTCAACGAGCGCGACGACCTCGGCGAGCGACGCGGCTGGGGCAAGGTTCGGGCCGCGCCGGTGGCGATCGTTCGCACCTTGCGCCGCCTGCCCGTGCATCACCTGCAGCTGGTCATCGACGGGTCACCGTCGGTCAGGCTCGACACCCCGTTCCTGTTCGTGGGCAATGGTCTGTTCGACGAGCGCGGCGAGCGGGTGGGGCAACGAACTTCGCTGACCGATCATCGGTTGGGTGTCTACGTCATCGCCACGACGAGTCGGTGGCGGCTGGTCACCAACGCCATCAGGGCGAGAGTCGGCGGCGTCGGTGCGGCCGCCCTGACCGAGCGTCGAGCCGGCGAGACCCTGGTCGTCACAACCGCCGAGCCGACGCTGGCGACCGCCCTCGATGGCGAGCCGACCGACCTTCGCCCGCCGCTCACCTTTCGGTCGCGGGCCGGCGCACTGCGTGTGTTGGCCCTGCCCGGTCGAGACCCACACGTCCGACATGACGGTTAGCCTGACCGGCATGAGTCTCGCTGATGAGAAGTACCTCGCACTCACCACGTTCAAGCGTGACGGCACCCCGGTCACGACGCCCGTGTGGGCCGCGCTGATCGACGACGGCAAGATCGGGTTCTGGACGTCGTCCGGGTCGGGGAAGGCGAAGCGGCTGACACACACCTCCAAAGTCATCGTGCAACCGTCCGACGCCCGTGGCCGGGTGAAGGCCGGCACCTCGCCGACGGAAGCAACAGCGGTCCTGGTCACCGGGCCTCAGCTCGAGGGGATCCGCACCAAGATCAAGGCCAAGTACGGCTTCATGTGCCACATGACGAAGTTCCTGGCCAAGGTCGGCGGCATCATCAAGCGCAAGCGAATCCCTTACGGGGACCGCGGCGTGGTGATCACGCCCAACTGATCGCCACCACATCGTGAATCGTCGTGCATCGTGCGCCGTGTTTTTCGGGGCGTGGCTGTTGCTGTCGTGCAGCTCGGACTCGACGTCGAGCTCGTCAGCAACGATCACCGCGCAGGCTCCCACGACAACCGCGGCGACGACATCGACCACCACGACCGAGGTGACCACGACGACCGAGGCAGCGACGACCACGGAAGCGACGACGACCAGTACGACCAGTACGACGAGTACGACGATCGCGCCCACGGCGAAGATCATCGAGACACGTGTGATCGGGCAATCGGTGCAGGGACGTGACATCACTGCCTACCGCATGGGCACCCCCGGCGGCCGACCGGTCTTGCTGATCGGAGTGATCCACGGCGACGAGGCCAAGGGCTTCGGCATCACGAAGATGATCCGCACCATGCCGACACCGAAGGGCATCGACCTGTGGATCATCGACAGCATCAATCCCGACGGGCAGGCCGCCGACACTCGCTACAACGCCAACGGGGTCGACCTCAACCGCAACGTGTCGTACAACTGGACGTACATCCCGAAGACGACGGCGGACGGCGAGTACTCCGGCGAGGCGCCGGCCGACCAGCCCGAGACGCAAGCCCTGGAGAAGTTCGTCGGCGAGATCAAGCCCTACATCACGATGTTCTGGCATCAAGACGCCAACCGGGTGTCGCCCGCCGGGGCCCATCGCGAGATCCCCACGCAGTTCGCCGAGCTGGTGGGGCTGTCGGCGGCGTCGACGCCGTGCACCGGCGGATGCACCGGCACGTTCACGCAGTACATCAACCACACGGTCACGGGCGGGACTGCGTTCATCGTCGAACTGCCAGGCAACGACGAAGTCACGCCGGCGATGGTCAAACTCCACGCCGAGGCGACGCTGCGCGTGATCACGCTGTGAGGGGATTTGGCTCGACCGAAGCAGTCAGTCGACGCGACCCTTCGCCTGTCGACCCATCGCCCGCTGCATGTCGAGCTTCGCATCTCGTTCGGCCATGGCGTTGCGCTTGTCACCCTTTGTGCGGCCTCTGGCCAGTGCCAACTCGACCTTGACCCTGCCCCCCTTGAAGTAGAACGACAACGGCACCAGCGCCAGGCGTTCCTGAGCGACCTCTGCGGCAATGCGCTCGATCTCACGCGTGTGCAACAACAGCTTGCGCGCCCGATCGGGATCGTGCGCACCGATGCCATGGGCGAACTGGTACGGCGGGATGTGGATGCCGTCGAGCCAGATGGCTCCGTTGATCACGCGCGCGTAGGCATCGGCCATCTGGAGATGACCGAGCCGCAGGCTCTTCACCTCGCTGCCCTGCAGCACGATGCCCGTCTCGATCGTGTCGAGGATCGCGTAGTCATGTCGCGCCTTGCGGTTGCTGGCGATGATCTTGCGATCGTCCGAGGTCGGACGGGAAGGCGGCATGGCGGTTGAGGGTAGCGGTCGCCTCGCCGACGACCGCCTCGCTACCCTTCGGCCGATGCTCGCCCTCTCGAACCGCGCCTTCGCCGAGATGATCGGCCACGCCTACGACGGCTACCCGTTGGAGGCTTGCGGACTCCTGGTCGGCCGCGGCGATTCCGTGCATCGCTTCGTCGCCTGCACGAACGAGGCGGCATCGGCACGGATCTACGCGATCCCGGGCAAGGAACTGCTGCGCGCAGAACGGGCGGCCGAGGACGACGGGTTGGAGATCATCGGTGTGTTCCACAGTCACACCCACAGCGAGCCCTATCCCAGCCCCACCGATGTCGACCAAGCGCCCGACCCCGGGTGGCACTACGTGATCGTCAGCTTGAAGCGTGAGGCTCCCGAGACGCGTAGCTACCGCATCGTCGACGGGGCCATCACCGAGGAGCGGGTCGCGGTCGGCTGAGATAGAATCCCGACAGGATTGATCAGGTTCATCGGAATAGGTGATCCGCCGCGTGATGTTGGGGAAGGTGATGGTTCCGTTCAACAGTGTGCTCGACATGATCGGCAACACACCGATGGTCGATGTCAGCAAGCTCTCGCCCAATCCCGACGTGCGCATCATCGCCAAGCTCGAGGGCCAGAACCCGTTCGGCTCGGTCAAGGACCGCATCGCCAAGTCGATGATCGAGCACGCCGAAAAGAGCGGCCAACTGCGGCCGGGCCAGACGATCCTCGAGCCGTCGAGCGGCAACACCGGCATTGCGCTGGCCGCGATCGCCCAGCTCAGGGGCTACCCGATCAAGATCCTGATGCCCTCCAGTGTGTCGATCGAGCGCCGTCAGATGCTGGAGGTGTTCGGCGCCGAGGTCATCTTGACCCCTGGCGAAGAGGGCAGCAACGGTGCCGTGCGCCGCGCCCAGGAGATGGCGGCCGCCAACCCGCAATGGTGCTTCTTGTATCAGTACGGCAACGATGCCAACCCGTTGGCGCACTACGAGGGCACGGGCCCGGAGATCTGGCGCGATTGCCCGGAGATCACCCACTTCGTCGCCGGTCTGGGAACCAGTGGCACGTTGATGGGCACGGGTCGATACTTGAAAGAGCAGAACCCGGCTATCAAGGTGATCGCCATCGAGCCGCCGCTGGGGGAGCGCGTCGAGGGGCTGCGCAACCTGGAGGATGGCTACATCCCACCGGTGTTCGACCAGTGGTACGGGTTCGATCTGCTCGACCGCAAGCGGGTCGTGCGCCCGCGCGAGAGCCTGGAGTGGACCCGACGCCTGGTCACCGAATGTGGTGTCTTCGCCGGGATCTCCTCGGGGGCGGCGATGGCCGGCGCCGCCAAGGTCGCCAGTGAGATCACCGACGGTGTGATC
>JANPOJ010000313.1:0-1580 GCA_031427935.1 Ilumatobacteraceae bacterium
GCGAGGCGCCGACGCCGCTGCTGGGGAAGCTCGCCGATGATCTGCCGCAACGGGTGGTCGGTGTCGACCTCGACGTCGCGATACGTCAGGAGCAGAAGTCCGTACGCCCGACCGATCCGGCGGCCGAGGAACGTGATGAGATCGAGCGTCGCCTCGTCGGCCCATTGGGTGTCCTCGAGCACCAGGACCGTCGGTCGAGGCTGGCGAGACAGCAGACCGAGGAGCGTCTCCATCACCGCACGACGGTCACCATCAGCGAGTGGCTGAACAAGCGATGGGGTACTCCGTGCGACATCCCAGATCGGCGCGAGCGGTTGTGGCGTCAGCAGGTCGTCGCACGCGCCGAGCAGGGTGTCGGCCCGGTCCGCGCAGTCGCTCAGGAACTGGTTGATCAGCGTGCTCTTGCCGATCCCCGCCTCACCACGGATCAGCACAACGCGGCCACCCGATGAAGCGACGCCATCAAGGAGCTCCGACAGTTCACGCAACTCGACTTCCCGCTCCAGGATCATGTGGTGTCGCACCTCTCGTCGCAGCCTACGCGGGCCCTGCGTCGCCAAAGATGTGTGGTCGTTTCCGCAGATCTAGGTGGTCGACCCTCATGACGGATGCCCGCTGCAGCCGTACGTTCGCCTGGTTGATTCACAGCGATGCCGAGGAGGCAGCAAATGTCACTGTTCATGGATGTCCACAACATCGAAGGCGGGGTGAAGGCCAGCGATGTGGCCGAAGCCCACCGCAAGGATCTGGAGACGCAAGGCAAGTACGGCGTGTCCTATCTCCGGTACTGGGTCGATGAGAAGGCCGGAAAGATCTTCTGCCTCGTCGAGGCCGAATCCGCCGAGAACGCCCGCGCCGTGCACCACGAGGCCCATGGCCTGGTCGCCGATGCGATCTACCCCGTCAGCGAGCACACATGAGAACGAAACTGGCCACGCTGCTCGCGGTAGGGCTGCTGCTCGCGACCGGCTCCGTCGCCCATGCCGGTGGCACAGGCTCGGACGACCACGGCAACGAGCGTCAGTTCGAGCAGCTGAAGAGGGCCACTGCGCTGTACCGCAACGTCACGCATGCGTTGGCCGACGGGTACCAAGCCTTCGCGATCCCGCCGTCGGTCGGCGGCACACCGACCAACGGTCTCGGGCTCGTGGGCGACCCCACCTGCTTCGATGATCCGGCCGGCGGCATGGGGGTGCACTACGTGAAGGGGATCGATGGCGTCGTCGACGTGACTCATCCCGAGGCATTGGTGTACGAGGTCGGCGAACACGGTCATCTCCGGCTGGTCGCTGTCGAGTACATCGTGCCGGACAGTCTCGTCGACCCGGCCAATCCGCCGATGCTGTTCGGTCAGCACTTCCATCACCACGAGTTCCTGCCGGTCTACGTGCTGCACGTCTGGGTGTGGAAGCACAACTCGAGCGGCATGTTCGCCGACTGGAACCCCCGGGTCGATCAGTGCCCGACGCCGATGCCATGAGGTGAAGCTCGGTCGGAGAGCCGTCGGTGACGCGAGACATGCCGCTGCCCCCGAGGGAGCGGGCTGGATTCGCCGCGACGCGCCCGATAAGCCGGGAGCC
>JANPOJ010000314.1:0-1855 GCA_031427935.1 Ilumatobacteraceae bacterium
GCCATCAAGTGCGTCAGCACACCTTGGCGACGATGTGTTGCTGCCGTCGAGACCCAGGTCAGGCCGCCCATCGGCAAGTGCCCTCCACCTGGCAGGGTGACCTGCAGGGAGAACGCGGCGACGATGCCGACGATCCGGCGACCGTCGAAGGCCAGCTCGAATCGACTGAGGTCGTGGATCGGGCGAACGCTCGCCATCAGCTCCGGGGTGTACGTGAACCCGAAGGCGCGGCTGTCAGCGAGGCAGATCGCCTCCCAATCACTCTCCTCGGCGGTCCGGAATGTGATCGGCATCGGGCGAGTCTGGCCCGCGAGCGGGGGCCCGAGCCAGTAATTTCGCCGCATGACCACCTACGAGCCCGAACGAGTCGTTGCCGATCTACGCGCCCTGGCCGATCACACGGGAGGCCCGGAGGGCAGTCGTCGCCTCGCCTGGACGCCCGAGTGGCTGCAGGCCCGCGCGATGCTGCGTGAATCGCTGACCACGCTGCCCGTCGAGGTCGACGAGGACGAGGCCGGGAACCTGTGGGCGGTGCTGCGCGGCGAGCGAGCCGACACGCTGGTGGTGGGGAGCCATCTCGACAGCGTGCCCAAGGGCGGCTGGCTCGACGGCGCGCTGGGCGTGATGTCGGGCCTGGAGCTGCTGCGCTCGTTGGCGGCGGACGGCCCGCCACCGATCACGGTCGCGCTGGTGGATTGGGCGGACGAGGAGGGCGCCCGGTTCAGTCGCAGCCTGTTCGGGTCGGCCGCGAGCGTCGGCACGCTCGACATCGACGTGCTGCGCGGCCTGACCGATAAAGAGGGCAACAAGCTGCCCGACGTACTGGCCGCGCACGGTGTCGACATCGACAACCTCGACGGCGCTCGGACGCGCATGGCCGACGTGAAGGCCTATGTCGAGGTGCACATCGAGCAAGGCCCGATCCTCGAGTCGATGGGCCGCGGCATCTGCACGGTGACCGGGACCAAAGGCATCGAACGCGAACGGCTGATCTTTCGCGGTCAGGCCGCGCACGCCGGCACGATGCCGATGGAGATGCGGCGCGACAGCTTCCGTGCCGCGGCTCGCTTCGCTCTCGAGATCGCCGAGATCGGTCGTCGGCATGATGGTGTCACCACCGTCGGCGTGGCCCAGTGTTGGCCGGGCGTCGTCACCGCGGTGGCCGGCGAGACCCGGCTGGCGATGGACATGCGCCACATCGACGCCGATGCGCTGCACGCGATGTTCACCGAGGCCCACGACGCGGCCGAGCGCGCAGCCGCGGCGGAGGGTTGCACGGTCGAGTGGGAGCACATCTTCCGTATCCCGCCGATGCCATTCCACCCGGCGTTGCTCGATGCCGCTCGGCAGAGCGTCGAGGAAGTCGAAGGACACGACGTCGAGCTCCCCAGCGGCGCGCTGCACGACGCCAGCGAGATGGCCCGCGAGGTGCCGACCGTGATGATCTTCTCGTCGTCGACGAACGGACTCAGCCACACCAAGGAAGAAGACACCCCGGTCGAGCACCTGCACATGGCCGCCGATGCGTTCCACCGCACCTGCCGCCGGGCCATCGACCTGATCATGGCCGGCGAGCTCTAGCCCTTCTTGGCGTTGAGCAGGGCGGTCACGGCTTTGCCGTCGGCCTTGCCCTGGCTGAGCTTCATCACCGCACCGACCAAGGCGCCCATCGCCTTGCCTTCACCGCCACAGAACTTCGCCCACGCCTCGCCGTGCTCGGCGATCGCCCGATCGACGAGCGGGCCCAGGTCGTCGGCACCCATCGCCTCGAAGCCCTTGACCAGGGCGATCGCCGCGGCGTCTCCCCCGCCGTTGGCGATCAGCTCGGCAACCACCGTCTTGGCCTGTGTCGCGG
>JANPOJ010000315.1:0-2444 GCA_031427935.1 Ilumatobacteraceae bacterium
GTCGCGGTGTGGGTCACCGTGTCGTTGTTGACCCAGGTCACCGTGCCGCCGGCGGTGATCGTGACCGGCGATGGCGAGAACAAGTTGTTGGCAATGGTCACCGACAGGTTGGTCACCGCAGCGCCCGGCGCCGCTGGGGGAGCGGGCGCTGCCGGGGGACCCGCCGGCGGTGTGGCGGTGGGGGGTGCCGGCGGGACGGTGGTGGGCGGTGCGGGCGGCGGCGTGGTGGTGCCTGCGGCGAGCACGATGATCGTGCCGCGCATGTTGCCGTGGAAGTCGCAGCCGTAGGCGTAGGTGCCGGCGGCGGTGAAGGTGTGTGCGAATGTTGCACCGGCGTTCAGCGAGCCGCTGTCGAACGATGCGTTGTCGGCCGTGACCGTGTGCTTCGAGCCGTCATCATTGGTCCATGTCACGGTGCCGCCGACGGCGACCGTGGCCGACGCCGGTGCGAACCTTGAGCCGGCGAGGTGGATGGAAGCTGTGGAGGGGGCCGCTGGTGCCGGTGCGGGTCCCGGTGTTGTTGCGGGTGGTGCCGTGACCGGAGGCGCATCGTTGGTGACGATGATCGTGCCGTGGTAGGCCGCCAACTGGTCGTTGCTATGGTCGACGTAGGTGTAGGTGCCCACCGTCGAGAACGTGAACGATGCGGTCTGGCCGGCATCGAGGGTGTTGGTGCGGAACTCGACCGGGCCGCCGGTCGACCGCAGTTCGTGCTGCTGGCTGTCGTTGTTGGTCCAAGTGACGGTGGTGCCGACGTGGACGGTCACGTTCGATGGGCTGAGCGTGTCGGTGATGCTGATGGTGATCTGGTCGGCTGCATTGGCGACGACCCCGACACCGAGGACGGACAGGACGACGGCGACGATGATGGCGACGAGCGCGGGAATCTTTCCGATTCGGTGAGCCCGTACCTTCGTGTGGGTTTGTGTTGCTGCGTTCATTTCAGTTCCCTTCGGTTCTGCTGTATTGCACGGTACGGAAATGATTCGGCCCCTAACAGTGCTGTCTGCCTGCAAGTCTTCGGGTCGCTGGTATGAGCCAAAGGTCCTGCTCTTGGGCCCAGCGGCTTAAGTCGCGCAGTGTCTTGGGGCGTCGCGGACAGGTGTCGCCTAGCATCGAAACGCATGCGCATCCTGTCTCTCTTGCCGTCTGCCACCGAGATCCTCTTCCAGCTCGGCCTCGGTGATCAGGTGGTCGGCGTGACCTTCGAGTGCGACTTCCCGCCCGAGGCTCGCTCGAAGCGGATCGTGTCGACCTCGGCGCTACCCGAAGGGCTGACACCCGCCGAGATCGACGCGGTGGTGAAGCAGCGGATGGCGGCCGGCGACGATCTGTATCGCCTCGATCGCGACGCCTTCGCCGACATCGATCCGACCCTTGTCGTGACTCAGGACCTCTGTGCGGTCTGCGCTGTCGACGTGACCAAGGTCGACGACGCTGTCGCGTACCTCGGGTGCCATGCGGAGATCCTGACGCTCGACCCGATGACGCTCGACGCGGTCATCGACTCGGTCCGTCTGGTCGGTGATCTCACCGGGACGGCTGCAGAGGCCGCCGTGATCATGCACGACTGCCGTGATCGGTTGGCCGCAATTGCAGTCAAGCTCGATGGCGTGACGCCTCGCCCGACGCTGCTGCTGGAGTGGACCGACCCCGCCTTCACCGACGGTCATTGGGTTCCGGACATGATCGCCGCCGCTGGTGGTCGATCGGTGATGGGAAGGCCGGGTTGCAACTCGCAGGGTGCGACGTGGGACGAGATCGCCGCATCCGCCGCCGAGGTGGTGATCGTCGCACCGTGTGGCTTCCGTCTTGCCGGTGCCACCGAGTTGGCGCAGCAGGTCGTGGCCCGCGGCATGCTGCCCGACGGTGCTGAGGTGTGGGCTGTCGATGCCGACGCCTTCGTCGTACGCCCGAGCCCTCGGGTCGTCGACGGGGTCGAGACCTTCGCCTCGATCCTGCACCCGGGGCGCCTCGGCCAACCCGACCCACAAGCAGCGGTCCAGGTGCGTTAGTCAGGTCGGCTACTTGACCTTCACGAAGATCACCGAGCCGGCCACCATGGTCGAGTTCGGTGCTGGGGCCTGTTCGAGGACGGTGCCGGTCGCGGCGTTCGGCGAGGTGCCTGGCACCTCTTTCACGGTCCACCCGTTGGCTTGGGCATCGGCGTGAACCTTGGAGATGTCGCCGTTCACGTAGTTGGCGAGCGGCGTGGGATGCAATGCCGTCAGCGTCGCGTTCGCCGTGTCCAGCTGCCCCTGCAGCGTCTTCAGCGACGCTTGGGTCTGGGTCAACGAGGCGTTGGCAGCGTCCAGTTGCGTGGTCGCTGTCTTGAGATCGGCCTGCAACTTGGCCACCTGAGCCTTGCTCGCGTCGAGATCGGCCTGCAGGCCTGTGGTCGCACCGCCGGCGGTACCAACCTGCGCGGCCAGCGCGTCGCGCTC
>JANPOJ010000316.1:0-9653 GCA_031427935.1 Ilumatobacteraceae bacterium
CCGAGCAGCAGCGTCGACATCAACAGCATCGCCAGGACAGCCGCCGGGTAGGTCAGTGAATAGGCGACGACCGGGTCGCCGCTGGTGACCGCTTCGGTCGCGGCCTGGAGCGCCGGCGTGTTGGTCGTGCTCCCGGCGAACAGCCCGGCACGGTCCGCAGCGGGAAGGTCGAGCAGCTGCGCCGCAACGGCGCACGCTCCGGCCAAACCGCCGATCAGGATGACGGTCAGCACTGCGGCCTGGGCACCACCTCGGCGCAACTGGGCGAAGAAGGCCGGTCCCGCGGCCAGCCCCAGGGTGTAGGCGAAGAGCACCAGTCCGAGCTCGCGCAGCTGGGCAAGCCCGGCCGCACCGCTCAGCGATTGGTCGATGGCGCCGACGCCGAGACCGGCGAACAAGGCCGCCGCCGGACCGAGGGCGACACCCCTCAATCGAATCGCACCGAGAGCAGCTGCGACCGCCATGACGACGAAGACGAGCAACACCGAGTCGTCGGCAAACACGTCGACCAACGTGGCGATCATGCCCGCCAGACTCTCACGCGCCGGCTCGTAACGCGAGTACCGGTTGTGGGAATTCGACTGGGCGGCCGTCGAGCCAGTCTGAGATCGTCGCCGGCCCGCGGCGTAGCCTTGCTTCGGTGGAGCCGGGGTTCTTCGAGATCGTGCGCAATGCATTCGAGGGCTTCGTCACCGGGGTCGATGGTCAGTGCAACATCTACGTGCACAGCCGCGGCCTGAAGGTCTGGTTCGACGATGACTCGCGCGAGCACTATGAATCGCAGTTGATACGCGTCGACGGCGAGGTGCAGCTGGAGATCGGCTTCCACACCGAGCATCCGAAAGCACCGCAGAACGATGCAGTTCTACAGCGACTGCTGGCCCTCGAGCCGGCGTGGCGGGCTGAACTTGGCGACGACGCAGTGGCCGGCGACTTCATCGGCCGCTCTGGTTGGCGCCGCATTTCCGAGGTCTGGCCGGCGCCGGACTCCGAGGTCATCGACGAGGCTATCGACGCGGCCGCCCGCCTCGCGGACTATGTCATCGCCTTGGAGCCTCTGCGCCGAGCGACGTCGGGCTGAGAGGGTTCCCACCCTTCGGAGCCGACGGCCGCCCATGGCTAACCTGGTGACTGATGGCTGCGTTCGAGACGGTGCGTGTTGCGGCGGTACAGGCGACACCGGTGATTCTCGATCTCGACGCCACGATCGACAAGGTGATCGACCTGATGGGTGAGGCCGCTGCTCGTGGCGCAGCGTTGGTCGTGTTCCCCGAATGCTTCGTGTCTCTGTACCCAAGCGGGGCGTGGGC
Organism: Ilumatobacteraceae bacterium; assembly: GCA_031427935.1. Taxonomy (GTDB): domain Bacteria; phylum Actinomycetota; class Acidimicrobiia; order Acidimicrobiales; family Ilumatobacteraceae; genus JAENVT01. The sequence continues at coordinate 1,311 of JANPOJ010000316.1, forward strand.
GGCACAGGCGGCAACGTGGTCGAGTGAGTGCGACGCGCTGTGGGAGCGGATGTGGGCGTCGAGCATCGATGTCAACGGGCCGACAGTCGAACGCCTGGCGAAGGCCTGCACCGAGCACGACGTCTACCTCGCCATCGGCGTCAACGAACGCGAGGATGATCGGCCGGGATCGCTGTACAACTCGCTACTGGTGATCGGAGCCGAGGGGCTGCTGCACCGGCACCGCAAGCTGATGCCCACGATGCACGAGCGCGTCTTCCACGGAGTCGGCGCCGGCACCGATCTCGGTGTGGTCGACCTCCCCCGGATCGGCAGGGTCGGAGGCCTGATCTGTTGGGAGAACCGCATGCCGCTGGCCCGATGGGAGCTGTACAAAGGCGGCCCGCAGATCTGGCTGGCGCCCACCGCGGACGACAGCGACAGCTGGATCGCGTCGATGCGCCACATCGCGATCGAGGCCGGGGCATTTGTGGTCAGTGTTCCCCAGTTCATCCCGGCGTCTGCATTTCCGGCCGACTTCCCGCTCCCCTTACCAGCAGGTCAAGAGGGTTTCGGGCGCGGTGGAGCATGCATCGTGTCACCAGTCGGCGAGGTGATCGCCGGGCCGCTGTACGACGCCGAGGGAATCGTGATCGCAGACTGCGACCTGCGGGAGGGCCTGCACGCCAAGCGCTCCTTCGACGTCGCCGGCCACTACGGCCGCGCCGACGTGCTTGCCCCAGGGTTCGCGTAGCGGCCTGTTCGCCCTACATCACCACGACCAGGAGCGAGGCGCGGACATGCAGAACCGCCCCGCCGTCATCGAGACGGTATGCACCGCCGTCGCGACGCTGTACGGAGCGAGTCGCGTCGATATCGCCGGATTCGCAGATCGCTGGTGCCTCATCGATGCACTCCACTGACGGTGCCACGTCGACTCAGCTCAGCTGCAGCCGCTGGTCGAGCCGCAGCTCGGGCAGGCGTGGCATGAGCCGGCACGGATCATTTGCACACCGCACTGCATGCACATCGGTGCGTCGCTCTGGCGAACCTTCGGTGTCGCCGCAGCTGATCGCACGATGCCGCCGGGGTTGGTGATGTCGTTGTTGGGTGCCTTGGATGCCAGGCCGAGGTCGAGCTGGGCGACCAATTCGCCGGCCGACGGCAGGCTCTTCGGATCCGCGGCGATCTCGCTGCCGGTGCGGGTCTCGATGGCGCTCTCCTCCACGCCGGGCAGCGTGGGCTGCAGGCGCTCGTCGATCGAGAAGATGCCCAGCTCGGCGCGCTCGTCGTAGGTCAAGTACTCCAGCGCCAGGCGACGGAACAGGTAGTCCATGATCGACGATGCGAAGCGGATGTCGGGATCGTCAGTCATGCCGGCCGGCTCGAAGCGCATGTTGGTGAACGCCTCGACGAAGGCCCGCATCGGCACGCCGTATTGCAAGCCGTAGCTGATGCTCTTGGCGAACGCGTCCATGATGCCGCTGAGCGTCGAGCCCTGCTTCGACACGGTGAGGAAGATCTCGCCGGGGCGACCATCGGCGTATTCGCCGATGTTGGCGAAACCCTTGCAGTCGGCGACGCGGAACTCGAACGTGCGCGCACTGCGCGTGCGTGGCAGCTTCTGGCGGATCGGCTGGTGCACGACACGCTCGACGATGCGCTCCACCGTTTGTGTCGCAGCCATCGACGTCGGGGTATCGACGCCTTCGCCGTCCTTCTTCGCGGTCGACAGCGGCTGACCGACCTTGCAATTGTCGCGGTACACCGCAACCGCCTTCAGACCGAGCTCCCACGATAACTGGTGCAGCGCCTCGATGTCTTCGATCGAGGCCTCCTCGGGCAGGTTGACGGTCTTGGAGATCGCCCCGGACAGGAATGGCTGGGTGGCGCCCATCATCCGCACATGACCCTCGTAGTGGATCGTGTTGTCGCCCATCGAGCAGGCGAACACCGGCACGTGCTCAGCGGCCAGGTGCGGCGCACCGAGGATGGTCTTCTCGCGATCGATGTAGGCGACGATGACGTCGATCTGGGCTGTCGTGTAGTTCAACTTGCGCAGGGCACGCGGCACCGTCTGGTTGACGATCTGCATGTTGCCGCCGCCGACGAGCTTCTTGAACTTGACCAGGCCGAGGTCGGGCTCGATGCCCGTGGTGTCGCAGTCCATCATCAGACCGATGGTGCCGGTCGGCGCGAGCACCGATGCCTGGCTGTTGCGCACCCCGTACTCCTCGCCGTCGCGTACGGCCACTTCCCACGCATGCTGGCTGGCCGCAATGACCTCGGTGGGTACGGCGTCGGCGCCGGCGATCTCGTAACTCGCATCGCGGTGCATGCGCAGCACGTTGAGCATGTAGCGCTCGTTCTCGGCGAAGCCCGCGAACGCGCCCATGCGACTGGCGATCTTGGCGCTGGTCGCGTAGGCGTGGCCCGTCATCAGTGAGGTCAGCATCGCCGCCCACGCCCGACCCTCGACCGAGTCGTAGGGCAGGCCGAGTGCCATCAACAGCGCACCGAGGTTGGCGTAGCCGATGCCGAGCTGGCGGAACTGGCGGCTGGTCTCGGCGATCTTCTCCGTCGGGTAGTCGGCGCGGCCGACGAGGATCTCTTGCGCCGTGAAGATGACCTCGATGGTGTGCATGTACGACTCGACGTCGAAGTTGCCATCCTCGTCGAGGTAGTGCAGCAGGTTGATCGACGCCAGGTTGCATGCCGAGTTGTCGAGGTGCATGTACTCGCTGCACGGGTTGGACCCGTTGATGCGGCCCGTGGCATGGGCCGTGTGCCACTTGTTGATCGTCGTGTCGAACTGCAGCCCCGGGTCGGCGCACTCCCACGACGCCGTCGCCAGCTCTCGCCACAGATCGCGGGCACGCACGGTGCGAACCACCGAACCGTCCTTGACGGCGTGCAGGTCCCAGTCGGTGTCGTTGATCACCGCGTGCATGAAGTCGTCACTGACCCGAACCGAATTGTTCGCGTTCTGGTACTGGATGCTGAAGCTGTCGGAACCGTCGAGATCCATGTCGAAGCCGGCGTCGCGCAACACCCTGGCCTTGCGCTCCTCTTTCGCCTTGCACCACACGAACTCCTCGACATCGGGATGATCGACGTTGAGGATGACCATCTTGGCGGCGCGCCGCGTCTTGCCACCGCTCTTGATCGTGCCCGCCGAAGCGTCGGCGCCGCGCATGAAACTGACCGGGCCGCTCGCTGTGCCGCCTCCGTTGAGCAACTCGTAGCTGGACCGGATGTTCGACAGGTTGATGCCGGAGCCCGACCCACCCTTGAAGATCACACCCTCTTCTCGATACCAGTTGAGGATGCCGTCCATCGTGTCTTCGACGGCGAGGATGAAGCAGGCACTGGCCTGCTGGGGCACACCCTTCACTCCGATGTTGAACCAGACCGGGCTGTTGAACGCGGCCCGCTGGGTCACCAGGATGTACTTCAACTCGTCGTTGAACGCCTCGACTTCATGCGGGTTGACGAAGTAGCCGCCCTCCACACCCCACGTCGAGATCGTGTCGGCAACCCGGTCGATGACCTGACGCAGCGACGACTCGCGCTCGGGCGTGCCGATCGTGCCGCGGAAGTACTTCTGGGCGACGATGTTGGTCGCATTCAACGACCAGCCGACCGGAAACTCGACGCCGAGCTGCTCGAACGCAACGGTGCCATCTTTCCAGTTGCTGATGCGGGCGTCGCGACGCTCCCACTGCACCTGGTCGTACGGACGCTTCCCCGACGACGTGAAATGACGGGTGATTCCGATGGCGAGACGTTCCGGCGCCAGTGACATTTGGTGCTCCTTTGGGAGTCGAAGAGACGGTATCGATGGTGAGGGATGACCACAAGATGTGGGGGCGAAGACGGCCCCCGGCCTGCGCCGACCACAAGCAGTTGTAAGATTACAGCACTGTAGTTACACCCATGTCAATGCTATCGGTGCGAAACGGCCAGAAAGATTCGGGGGAACCTTTCTGAGCCGTTTGGCCAGCGGCGGTGCGAGGTCACAGGTTTAGAGTCTCCCTACCCCGCAGCAAGCCCCGAATCGATCGGAGGATTGCTGCCCATCCGCGCCTCACACCGCAGCCAGCTACGGGCGTTGACCCTAGAGGCACTTGCCTGTGGGGAGGAAGGGGTACAACCACTGAATATGAGCTGAATTCTCTGGGGACAGAAGGTGAATACGCAGTGTTTATGCACAGATATCCACAGGCACGGCGGCCGAACCGGACATGACAGCGAGTTTCTGCACCCCCATCTAGTCTTTCCTCCGGATGCTGGAGATGGCGAAATCAAGTGCGGCCGTCGACGACGAGTTTCGACCCGACATCGAAGGCTTGCGGGCAGTGGCAGTGGTGGTCGTGGTGCTGTTCCACGCCAGGATCGCGGCGTTCGCGGGCGGGTTCGTCGGTGTCGACGTTTTCTTCGTGCTCTCCGGCTTTCTGATCACCCGATTGCTGCTGCGCGAGGTCGCCACCACCGGCACGATCTCCCTGCGTCATTTCTGGGCGCGCCGGGCCCGGCGGCTGCTGCCGGCCTCGTGCGTCGTAGTGGTCGTCACGGTGCTGGCGTCGCAGGTGCTGCTGTCGCCGATCGCTCAACGACCGCTGGGGACCGACGCAATCGCCGCCAGTGGCTTCGTGCTGAACTTCGTGTTCGCCAGCCGCCTGGGCGACTACTTCGCCTCGCAACTCGGCCGCACCCCGTCCCCTCTGCTGCACTTCTGGTCGCTGGCGGTCGAGGAGCAGTTCTACCTGTTCTGGCCCCTCGCGCTGTTGGGTTTGACCCGCCGTCCGCGCCGATACCGGCGGTTGGTGACCGTGATGATGATCACCGTGACCATCGTCTCGTTCTGGGCCTGCATCTGGATGACCCGAACACACCCGACCGGCGCCTTCTACTTGCTTCCCGCGCGCATGTGGGAGCTTGCGGTCGGCGGGCTCGTGGCGGTCGGCGGCGCGGCATGGCGATTGGTATCCCCGGCGGCGCGCGCGGTCGCCGCGTGGGTCGGCGTGGCGGGGGTCGCAACCGCTGTCGTGACGTTCGACGGTTCGATCGCCTTCCCCGGGACCGCGGCGCTGTTGCCAGTAGTCGGCACGGCGCTGATCGTGGTGTCGGGAGGCAGCGACGCCGCCCCGTTCGCTCCCCTCGTCGTGCTGCGGCATCCGGCCCTGCAGTGGATCGGGCGCCGCTCGTACGCGATCTATCTCTGGCATTGGCCGGCGCTGGTGCTGGCCGAGGCCAAGTGGGGTCCGTTGTCACTGGGTCAGCGGTTCGTGGCAATCGGGGTCGCGCTGGTCCTGGCCGCGGCATCGTTGCGGCTCGTCGAAGATCCCGTACGTCATTCTGCCTGGGTCGCTTCACGGCCGGGTCGTGGGCTGGCGCTCGGCGCATCGTTGTGCGCGACCGCGCTGCTGGCCGGGACGATCTCGTTGGCCCTGCCACGCCAACTCGACGGTGGCCGCGCCGCTGCCGCGCCCGTCCTCGCACTCGGCACGGCGACAACCACCACGGCGCCTGGGGCGTCTACGCCCGCCGGAGCCGCAGCCGGAGACCCTGCCGATGGAACAGCGACACCGGCCGCACCGCTGACAGGTGCCGACCTGGCCAGCTTGGTGGCCGCCAATCAGGTGGTGCTCGAACGGGGATTGTCAACCGCCGCCGTGCCGAGCAACATGCGACCATCACTGGCCAAGCTGTTCGACGACCGGCCGGCCGTGTACGGCGACGGCTGCGTCGCCATCGGCGTCGACGACAAGTTGAACCCGTGTCGCTACGGCAACACGTCGTCGTCGATCAAGATCGTCCTGTTCGGTGACTCGCACGCGGCACAGTGGTTTCCACCATTGCGCAAGATCGCTGACGACAACGGGTTCGAGCTGATCGTGCTGGCCAAGGGCGGGTGCCCGGCCGCGTCTGTCGCGATCCCTACGGCCACGCTGGCCCGCACCTGCCCGATCTGGCGCGACAAGGCGATGCAGTTCATCGCCGACGAACAGCCCGACCTCGTCATCGTCACCGGGTCACGGCACTACCCGAACAGCGATCAGGAATGGCGCGACGGCTTCGGCACGACCCTCGGGCGGCTGAAGGGGCTGACTCCGCGCCTGCTCGTTCTCGGCGACAACCCCGACTCGCTCACGGACCCGGCGACGTGTCTCTCGGCGCATCTCACCGACGTTCACGCCTGCGTGAACAACAGGGTCAAGGCGGTGGAGACCGGCAAGCTCGAGGCCGAGCGAGCAGTGGCCGACCAAGACGGTGCTCGGTTCGTCGACACCTCCGACTGGATGTGCACGGCGACCGATTGCCCGCTGATCATCGGCGACATCTTGATGTTCCGCGACATCAACCACCTCACCACAGTGGCCGCCGATTGGTTCACGCCGATGCTCGAGGCGGTCGTGATGCCGTACCTGCAAGGCACGTGACCGCCACCGGTGCGCCGGCGATGCCCGTATCATCGCTGCGATGCGCCGGCTGTTCGATTCCCCGACGGATCACGTGACCGTACGCGAGGCGTACGACGTCGAGCGTCCTCGCCCCGCCAATCGTCCATGGGTCGGTGTGTGCATGGTGTCGAGCATCGACGGCTCGACGGTCGTCGACAGCAACTCCCGTGGACTGTCGAGCAAAGCCGATCAAGAGGTGCTGCTGACCTTGCGCGATCTTGCCGACGTGCTGATCGTGGGCGCCGCGACCGTGCGGATCGAGGGCTACAAACCCCCACGAAAGGCCGGTCAGCGAGTCGGCGTGGTCAGCCGGCGCGGCGACGTCGATGTGACCACCCCGCTGTTCACCAGCGGGGCCGGGTTCCTCATCCTCCCCGACGACGCCCCACCATCGTCTGTCGATTCGGTTCGCGCCGGCATCGGTGCCGTGGATCTGGCGGGCGCAGTTGCGCAGATGGACGCCCAGTTCGTGCAGGCGGAGGGAGGCGCGACGCTGAACGGCGCATTGGCGGCGGCGGATCTGATCGACGAGCTCAACCTGACCATCTCCCCCCAACTTGCCGGCGGCGACGGGCCGCGAGTCACCGGCGGAGCAGCACAGCTGTCGCATCGCATGCGCCTCGTGCACGTGCTCGAAGACGACGGCTTCTTGTTCACCCGCTATCTACGCGACGCCTCGGCGACCTAGTTGCTCTCCAGCTTCTTCAGCAGCACCAGTTCACGCTGGAAGTCGGCCGCGGCATCGAAGTTCTTGTACACGCTGGCGAAGCGCAGGTAGACAACGACGTCGAGCGAGCGGAGCCGCTCGAGCACTTCCAGGCCGAGTTCGGCAGACGTGATCTCGTTGCCCTGCAGCCGGGAGTGGTCTTCCAGCTCGATGCTCAACTGCTCGATCTGCTCGGGCGTGACCGGGCGCCCCTTCGAGGCCGCAGTCACCCCGGCAACGATCTTCGAACGATCGAACGGTTCGCGCAGACCGTGACTCTTCACCACGACCAGCGCAACCTCCTCGAGCCGTTCGTACGTGGTGAAACGGTGTTGGCAACTGGCGCAGAGTCGCCGACGGCGGATCGACGCACCCTCTTCTGCCTCGCGCGAATCGATCACCTTGGTGTCGTCGGTATGGCATTTCGGGCAACGCACGCCGCCCGAGGCTACTGGATGGCTCAGGGCAGCGCGAGCGCTTGCGACACTTGTAACTCGGTTCCGCCGTTGACCGCGACCAGCGAATCGACATAGTCGACGAGTGCGGCGTGACCGTGGAACCGCTCGCCGATCGACCATAGGGTGTCGCCCGGCTGGACGATGTACAGGTTGGCGGCCACGGGGGCAACGGGAGCGGGCGCACTGGTGGCCCCGGCGCTTGCAGGGCGAATCATGGAGGCGGAGGCAGGAGCGCCCCCACGATTCGCCACAACATGGCCGGCGCCGAGGAACAGCACCAGCACGATCGCTGTCAGGAAGAGGCCGGCTATCAGCCGCCGGCGGGCATAGATCTGAGATGCGGATGACGACTCGCCGAATTGCCCTGGAATGACGACTGCGATGGCCATCGAACTGCTCCGTTTCTCCGAACTGGAATCGGCTGATCGAACACACGTTGCTCGAACAATTGTTCGTAGCATGCCACGAACAGCCGTTCGACGTCAACCTACATCGAACATTTGTTTCACGAACGAATGTTTGACCTGGGTCACGAACACGCGTACGCTATGGCCATGTCCGAACAACTGACCGCACGCCAACGAGGCATCCTCGACATGATCGAAACCAGCATGCGCGAACGCGGTTACCCGCCCAGCGTGCGTGAGATTGGCGAGGCCGTCGGCCTCACTTCCCCGTCGACGGTGCACAGCCACCTGGCATCGCTGCAGCGCATGGGGTACTTGAAGCGAGACCC
>JANPOJ010000317.1:0-2975 GCA_031427935.1 Ilumatobacteraceae bacterium
AGTTCGGCAAGCCCGAGGGCCTCGAGCACCGGCGGCACGTAGTTGCCGAACCGACCACGAAGGCCCTTCTTGAACCCGTACCACCCACCGACGGGGTTCTTGTCGGATCGCCCCCACGCCTCGACGGTTCCTTCCGCTGCCGGCTTCTGTTCGTCGGCATTGCCGAGCGGCATCCAGTCGCCATGTTCGGTCAACATCGCGTGAAGGTCCTCGATGCACGCCAGGTGGTATCGCAACTGCGTCTTGCCAACCTGCACCACCAGCGCCGGCGGTGTGGCGTCGGGATCCCGATATGCCTCGAATGCGCTGGTTCCCGGCGGCGAGGTGAGCTGCCATGGGTCGGTGGGCGTTCCGGTGCCTTCAACATCATCGATCGTCATGTCATCACCCTGGCACTTCAAACCAGACATCTACTGTCATGTTCAGTTCTAGACTTGCTCGATGCGCGCCGCACGTGTTCTCAACATGTTGCTGATGCTGCAGCGACGTGGTCGTCGGACGGCGCTGGAGCTGGCCGAGGCCCTCGAAGTGTCCGAGCGAACCATTCTGCGCGACGTCGAGGCACTGAGCGAAGCCGGCGTCCCCATCTTCACGGTCCAAGGTGCAGGGGGCGGGATCGAGCTGATCGACGGCTTCCAAACGCATCTGACCGGCCTCACCACCGACGAAGCGCGGTGCCTGCTGCTGGTCGGCCAACCGCACGTCGCTCACCGGCTCGGGCTGGGCGCACCGACCCGCACGGCCCACAACAAGCTCCTCGCCGCCGTCCCGCCGGCGTTGGCGGACGAGGCCGACGGATTGTCGAGCTGGTTCCTCCACGATCCCGATCCCTGGGCAGGCAACCACGTCCCTCACGGCGAGTTGCGCCGCCTGGCTCGAAGCGTGCAGCTGCGTCGCAGGGTCGAGTTGACCATCGTCCACGAGCCGACGATCACCGTTCGGCCACTCGGGCTGGTGCTGAAGGCGGGCTCGTGGCATCTCGTCGTCGCGGGCAGCGACACGGTCGTGGTGATCTGCATCGACGAGCTACGAGCCACCCGGTTGACCAACCAGGTGTTCACCCACCGGTCGGCTTCGATCTCACCGAGTTCTGGCAGCGTCACACCTCCGTTCAGGCGTGACCGCTCCGCCGGCGAGACAGCACGACACGGACTTCATCTTCCGTCGGATCACCTCGCAGGAACACCCCATGTGCCTCGACTGCCATCACGGCGAGTTGGGTGTTGGTCGCAACAGCGCTTCCGTCGGGCAGGAGATCGGGGTGGGTTGGCAGGTACGTCGCCGCCGCTCGAACTGCATCATGCAGCGCCCTGTCTTCCTCGCCGGCATAGCTGAACTTCCAGCGCTGCGCTCGCTCGGCGATGAGCACCTTGTCGTCGCCCTCCGGCTCGAGGCCGGCCGCAGGAAAGACCCTGCAGTCGTATGTGCGACACGTCCTCGGACGGTGCTCGTAGATCGAGCAGCGATCGTCGATCAGCATCGGACAGTGCCCACGTTCGTCATATCCGAGCAGCACATGGCCACGCGGCATTCGGGGCGCGGGGAACAGCAACCCCGCCGGTACATGGGCGAGCGTGTCGGTCTCGTCGGGCCCGATGTGGACGAACTGCGACGCCCTGCAGCACGCGGTGCATCCATCGCACGGCACGTCGGATCCACGCTCGCCGCGTATCGATCGCTGCACTTCACCGAGCCAAGTCGAAAAGTCTCCGGCCGGTAGATCTCGATCCCCGGTCATGTCATCCACCGATGTCGAGAATCGTCGCCCAGGTTCGACTTCTCGACGAGCGGCACAACAGGGTGCCGCCGAATCATGAAGGATGGAACGATGCGATTCATGCTGCTGCAAAACTACGGCGAGGTCGGGTCCGGTAGTGCGCCGATCACGGAGTGGAGCCCCGTAGACATCAAGGCCCACATCGACTTCCAGCACGCGCTGAACCACGAACTGTCACAGAGTGGCGAGCTGGTCGACGCCCAGGGTCTGGCGGGACCTGATCAGGCCAAGTTCGTGGTGAGCGATGGCATCAACCCGCCAGTCATCACCGACGGCCCGTTCCCCGAGTCCAAGGAGCTGCTCGCCGGCTATCGGCTGATCGATGTCGAGACCGCGGCGCGGGCGATCGAGATCGCGGCCAAGGCATCCGCTGCGCCAGGACCGAACGGCTTGCCGATCCGTGACCCGATCGAGGTGCGCCAGGTGCTGAGCGCCCCCGATCCCGAAGTGTGACGACTGCGACCAACGACGAGGGCGAGCGGGACTACCTCACCACGCGCGCTGCACGTCTCAGCGCGAGTTCGGCCTGATGGTCGGTGGCGCTGCAGAGCGGATCTGGGCGAGACCCATGCCGACGAACGCCACGTCGCGTGTTCCCGCGGCGATCAGCTGGACGCCATCGGGCAAGCCCTGCGTCACCGCGACCAGAACCACTCCGACCATCAACGCGACCGCTGTCCAGGTGGGAAACAGCCGAGCGTGGATCACCGAACAGCCAAAGCCGATGCCGGCGAACACCATCATTGCGCCGTGCGCGGTCATCGCTAGGCCCAATTGGTCCGTCAACACCTCGTAGTCCCTCGTTCCGTTGGTCAGTGCATACACGACCGTGCCGGTGAAGTACAGGAAGGCATACGCGTAGACGACGGCGCTGAGGTCACCCACCCAGCCCAACGGGCGTCGCGTGCGAGTCACTGCGAAACCGATCACGAAGACGGGGATCGCAGCCTCGGCGATCAGCGTCAACCAGAGTTGCCCCGTGGAAAATCCACCGTTCACCATCTCGATCACATCGGAGCAGAAGTACAACACCGAGGAAATGACAGCGATGTATCCGATCGTCATCGCCCCGAGTTTGCGATGAGGAACGACCTGGTGTGCACCGCCGAGGTCGAAGCGAATCGTCGGATGATGGCTCATTACTCTCTCAGGGTGCTCGTCGGCATCTGCGGGCGAAGGGGTCAATGGTCCATTTCTC
>JANPOJ010000318.1:0-3946 GCA_031427935.1 Ilumatobacteraceae bacterium
CGCCAACAGTCCATGATCCTGGTCCCGAAGGACACGCCGGGGGTGACTGTCGTGAGGCCGCTCCCGGTCTTCAACTTCTACGGGATGCCCGACCGCGCATCAGAGGTCGAGTTCGACGAGGTTCGCGTGCCGGCGTCGAACCTGTTGCTCGGTGAGGGACGTGGCTTCGAGATCGCCCAGGGTCGGCTCGGGCCGGGCCGCATTCACCATTGCATGCGGCTCATTGGTCTCGCCGAGCGAGCCCTCGAGATGATGTGTCGACGGACGTCGGAACGCGTCACCTTCGGTCGACCGATCTCTGAACAGACCGTGACACTGGAACGGATCGCCGAGTCACGCATTGCCATCGAGCAGACCCGACTTCTCACGTTGAAGACCGCCCACTTGATGGACACAGTCGGGAATAGCGAAGCCCGGCGCGAGATCGCGATGATCAAGATCGCCGCCCCCAACATGGCGTGCAAGGTCATCGACTGGGCCATCCAAGCGTTCGGAGCAGCCGGGACGAACAACGACTTCGGCCTTGCCGCGGCATATGCCACCGCGAGGCTGCTCCGCCTCGCTGACGGACCGGACGAGGTCCACCGCAATCAACTCGGAAAGCTCGAGCTCCGCCGTCACGCGGGCAAGCCCGCGCTCGAACCCCACAACATCTTCGTTCCCGACTGGGCGTGAATCGAGGAGCCCAGTCGGCGGCACCTGGTCAGCTCTTCCGATGTGCCACCAGCGGTGCGCCGAGCGTTGGTTGTGCCGCGCATGATGTCTGTGTCAGCTCGTTGAATGACTGGTCGTTCTAGGCGCTGCCGCGGTCGGAATTGCAGGGCCGCTCCCGGTTCGAGACGGAACGTGCGATAGCCGTTGCCCTGTCGATCGGGCTCGAGTGCCATGTCACTGTCATGGTTGACTTCCGAGCGAAGCGACTCAACTCCTCCCATGTTCCGCCAGAAAGCCGGCGATGGCTCCGGAGGCCATCGTTCGCAGTAGCGACACCTGGGCGTCTCGTCGGAGATGACCGCTGAACGGCGTGGAGTTGATGAGTCCCAGCACCGCGTGCACGGCGGCGCGCACCTCCTTGATGTCGAGCACCGTGGTGTGTTGGGCAGCGACGATGTCGACCCAGATGTCGACGTACGCGCTCTGCAGGTCTTTGACTCGCCGCTGGTCGCTCTTTCGAGCCTGGACCAGATCACGAAAATGGACGGTGATCAACGACCGGTTGTCGACGGCAAAGTCGACGTGCATCGCGATGATGGGATCGAGCCCTTTTTGGAGCGAGACGTTGTCGACGATGGCGATCGCCTTCGTGAGCAGCACGTCGCTGATGCGTACGAGCATCTCGCCGAGCAGACTTTCCTTGCCGTCGAAGTGGTGGTACAACGCCGGGCCCGACACACCGACAGCGTTTCCGATGTCGTCGACGGTGACCTTCGCGAAGCCGCGCTCTGCGAACAGATCGGCGGCGACGGACAACAACTCATCTCGCCGCGACAACCGCGGCCGGTTGGGACGCGGTTCGCTCATCGTTCCTCCGCTCACATTGCGGTCCTCGAGACCTTTACCCACACTTTAACGCCGACTAGATTTCTTAGTCGTGCCTCAGGACTCCCGGAGCGGAAGCAGCGCTGTGACCTTTCGACCCGACCCCGACCCCCGAGGAGGATGATGGACTTCGACCTGTCTCCTGAACACGAAGCCTTCCGCAAAGTCGTACGAGATTTCGCCGAGAGCGAGATCGCCCCGCACGCCGCCCAATGGGACGAGGATCACACGTTTCCCCTCGAAACAGTGAAGGCCATGGGCGACCTCGGCCTGTTCGGGTTGGTCTTCCCCGCAGAGTGGGGCGGCGGGGATGGCGACTTCGCCTCGCTGTGCATCGCGATCGAAGAGATCGGCAGAGTCGACCAATCGATGGGCATCACCCTGTCCGCAGGCGTCGGTCTCGGCGCCAACCCGATCTTTCGCTTCGGTACCGAAGATCAAAAGCAACGATGGCTACCCGACCTCGTCGCCGGCCGCGCGCTCGGCGCCTTCGGTCTCACTGAACCCGACGCCGGGAGCGACGCCGGCGCCACGCGCACACGCGCCCGGCGAGAGGGCGACGACTGGGTCATCGACGGCACGAAAGCCTTCATCACGAACTCGGGCACGCCGATCACCTCGATCATCACGGTGACAGCGCGGACGGACGACGGGATCTCGACCTTTGTCGTCGAAACCGGAACACCCGGCCTCACGATCGAACCGCCGTACCGCAAGCTCGGGTGGCACGCCAGCGATACGCACGGCCTGATCCTCGAGAGCTGCACCGTACCGGATCATCATCTACTCGGCGCGCAGGGATCCGGTCTGCGCAACTTTCTCTCGATACTCGACGACGGCCGCATCGCCATCTCCGCGTTGGCGCTCGGATGCGCACGGGCGTGCCTTGGAGCCGCCCTCGCATACGCGAAGGAGCGCACCGCCTTCGGCGGTCCTATCGGTCGCAACCAGGGAATCGCTTTCGCCCTCGCCGATCTCGAGGTGGCGGTCGAGAACGCAGCCAACCTCACCTACAAGGCAGCCTGGCTGAAGGATCAGGGTCGACCCGTCACTCATGCCGCCGCCATCGCCAAGCTGTACTCCACCGAAGCGGCCGTCACCGCGACCCGCGTTGCCACGCAGGTCTTCGGAGGGAGCAGCTTCATCGAAGGGAACCCGATCGCCCGGTTCTATCGCGACGCGAAGATCCTCGAAATCGGTGAGGGCACCAGCGAGATCCAGCGGATCGTCATCGCCCGAGGCCTCGGCCTACCGGTGTCGTGACGAGCCACGCAACGCCCGGGAAGTCACCGAATATCCGGCGCAACCGGATATTTCGTGACTTGCCTCCTGGTCAGCTCTGGCCGCGTAGAGCGCGTTCGACATCGTCTTGAATCAGGTCGGCGTTGATCGCGATCGCAGCCGCGGAGCCGGCACCGGCGGAGGTGATCACCTGGGCTCGGGGGTCGACGACATTGCCGGCGGCCCACACACCCTCTGTGCTGGTGCGGCCGGTGCCATCGACGGTGACAAAGCCGACCGAATCGAGTTGGCAGCCCAAGCCACTCAGCAGACCGTCGGCATGAGGGAGGTTGCCGGGCCGGATGAACACGGCCGTGCGCGCAACGACCCGGCCGTCGGTCAACTCGACTCCGGTCAACCGGTCATCGTCGACCACCAATCTGGCGACGTCACCGCGGACGATCTGAATGCCGCGTGCCTCCAACTGGGATTGCTCCGCCGAGGTCAGCTCGTAGGTATGGGCGAAGAAGGCGACGTCGGCGGACCACTGCCGCACCAGTTGTGCGTGCTGGACTGACATGGGATGGGTGCCGAGCACCCCGAGCGCCTCGTCGCGTACCTCCCAGCCGTGACAGTAGGGGCAGTGCAACAGATCCCGGCCCCACCGCTCGCGCACTCCGGGAATGTCGGGCAGTTCGTCGCCGACGCCGGTGGCGACCAGGATTCGCCGCCCCGCCATCACCTGGCCACCGGCCAGACGAACGACGAAGCCGGGTTCGATCGCGAGCACCTGATCGTCGAGGATCTCAACGCCGTAGCCGGTCACCTCGGCGCGTCCTGCGGCCAACAACTCGGCAGGCGGCATCCCGTCTCGCGACAAGAAGCCCTGCATGTGCGCCGCGGGGGCGTTGCGTGGCGCACCGCCGTCGATCACCGCAACCCGACGCCTCGCTCGGCCCAAGACCAGGGCGGCATTCAAGCCGGCGGCTCCACCGCCGACGATGACCACGTCGTACATTTCGTTGTGCGTTTTCACAATTGTTACCTCCGCTGCCAGAGTGCGCCGACGCCTCGAACTTGCCAACCTTCGTTGCCGTTTCTGGGAATTCCCGCGGCCGGCGGCGATGAACGGAGTTGACTGGCCCAATGGAGACTCCGCGAGCGATCAGTGACGTGCTGGCCGAAG
>JANPOJ010000319.1:0-7337 GCA_031427935.1 Ilumatobacteraceae bacterium
GATCGGTTCGAGCATCGACAGCAGGGCTACGTCCGTCGCCGGCGCTCGCGCTGCCCCGACGCTGAACACGGCGAGGCCGATCCCGAGTTGGGCGAAGCCGAAGGTGAGCAGTAGCAGCAGATCATGGCGGGTGATGTCGAACGGGTGGGCGAATGGCAGCGCGATCACTGCGCTGATCGCGGCCGACAACAACATCGCCGCGGCCATGGCGATCTCCGAGTGACGACGGATCATGACCGTGCCGTAGCCGAAGGCCAACGGGATGACGAGTGCAATCAACGCACCCGACGTCGACCCGCCCGCGCCGGGCCCGGAGACCATGAACGCGACACCAGCCACGGTGACCCCGATCGCCACCCACGTGTATCTGCGCACGCGCTCGCCGATCAGGACCCAGGCCATCACGGCTGCGGCCAGTGGGCTGAGCGCGAAGATCACCAGCACGACCGCGACGCTGGTGCGCGTGAGCGCCACGACCATGCCGATCGACGATGCGCTGAACGCCGCGCCGACCGCCCAACCAGGTCGACCGATCCTGACCACCGCTCGCAACGGGTTGGTGCGCTCGCGCCAGATGATCAGCAACGTCAGGCTGATGCACGCCGACAGGGAACGCCAGAACACCGTTTGCCATGCCTGCGGATGCTCGAGCTTGCGGATGAAGAGCCCGCCGGTACTGAAGATCAGGGCCGAGGTGGCCAGCAGCACGATCGCCATCGGCGACACCCGAGACCCGGGCCGCACGTACGAAATGGCGACGCCACCTTCGCCTGCAACCGCTGTGACACTCTCGGCAGTTTGGTCGCGATCCGAGGGCATCGCCGGCAGTCTCCCAGGGATTCGTCGTGGGCGACCAGTTCATTCCCCACTGCCGTACGGCCGCGTCGCTGGTCGGCGGCTCGACGGAGAAGTGCGTACTTTCGCTGACACCTGTCTGCATCGAAATTACGCACTTCGCCAAACAGCCACCCAGATCCTCCACCGAAAATGGCGATTGGCCGTCGAGGTGGGGTGCGTACGATCGGCGCGCATGGCCACCGAACAGACCTGAAGAGACGCCGAGCGGCAGCGACTGCTCTGCCAAGTCGCCGCCGAGTACGGCGCCGACCTCGAGGCGCGCCATGCGTTGATGGGCCTGATCGTTCGCATGGTCGACGAGATGCGCTTCGGCCTCCGCCAGATCGATGCTGATGAGGTGCGAACCATCGCCTGTGCGTGGTCCATGCTCAACGAAGGAATGACTGCCGCGGAGATCTCACTTCGGCACCTTCGAGACTCGAAGGACGACGAATGAGCGCGTCGTATCAGAGCAGCCGCGAGCGGCCGCCACCGACCCACCAGGCCAACGCTGTCGGCGCATCGACCTCGGCCAGCATCACAGAGATCTGCACGCCGGTGTTGTGATCAGTCATGTCGAGCTCCGTGCTGCGAGCGCTTCGATGGTGGCGACGTGGTCCGCCGGTGCCGGCATCGCCGCGATCTCGGCGGCCACGTGTGACGCAGTGTTCTTGAACACCTCATCGCGCAGCACACGGTCGAGCGCGGCGGCAAAGTCGTCGGCCGATCGCTGATCCAGCTCCAACGCGATCCCGACCCCAGCGGCCGCGGCGGCGTCAGCGTTCTGCCACTGATCGGCGACGATCGGGTACAGCAACTGTGGGAGGCCGTGCCGAGCCGCGCCCAGCAGCGATCCGGCACCGGCGTGCGAAATGGCCACGGCGGCCCGGCCGAGGACGAACTGCTGCGGCACGAATCGCTCGACGCGGATGTTGTCGGGCACCGTGCCGAGCACCTCAGCGTCGAGACGTGCGCCGATCGTGGCGACGACGTCGATGTCGAACGATCCCAACGCCTCGAATGCGGCTGCCCACGGCGCGGTCGCCGCAATGGGCTCCGTCCCCGACGTGATGTACACGAGCGGGCGTGTCACGCCCAGGTCTTGGAGCCATGACGGTGCAACATCGACGGTACGATCGACCGCCTCCGCTCGCATCGGCCGCACCGCGGAGCCCGGTGGTTGCTGAGCGAATGCGGGTGGGAACGGGTGCAGGTAGAGATCGCCGCGGACGGCATCCATCGTCGGAGCCGGTAGGCCCTCCACCGCCCAGACCGGCGCCAGGTGCTCGAGCACCATGTCATCGGACTCTGCCGGCAACATGCCGCTGAATGCCACGGTCACGTGCGGGATCCCACGAGCGACCGCCATCGGGGCGGCGGCGAGCTCGCCGACTTCGTGCACGACGACGTCGGGCCTGAACTCCTGCAGCACCGGTGCCATGGCGATCTGCATGACCGGTGCAGCGATGTCGGCAAAGTAGCCGGCGTAGAACCGACCGCGCCGCTGTCGTGGAGGCAACGCCATCGTTTCGGCGAGACGCGGGGCGTACCTCCCGCGGCGCTCGTCGGCGGCCAGGCCACCCTCGCGAACGGCGAAGCCGCTTCGCTCGACGAACGCACACGACTCGGCCGCGGTGACCACCAGCACGTCGTGCCCGGCACCTTGGAGGGCCGACATCAGAGGAAGGAGCGAGTTGAGATGGCCCCGACCTGGAGTCGAGGTTGCGAGGATGCGCATGCGGCGACGAGGTTAGTGCGCCACCTGGAAATGCATCGCGGCCATCTGACCGAGCTCAATCTGCACGATCGCACGGTGTTGACCGGCGCGACCGCAGTGAGGCTGAGTCGCAGCGGCACGGCCGCGCACTGGAGGGATCGCTTGACGGTCGCCGCCGACGCTGGCGCCACCGGGGTTGCCTTTCAACCAGCCGGTGATGACCTGCGACGCGAACTGCGCTCGTTCATCGAGGCAGCACACGCCTGACCGTCGGGTCATCCTGGTCATCTCCGACCGCTCTCTGCCGCGCCGCGGATCGGCGAACGATTCCGCGCCTGGGCCACGTTGCCGGGAGCGTTCGTCAAGGAGGTCGAGGCGTGGTCGATCGGCATCGTCGACGACGGGTTCACCGCCAACGTCAACGTCTTCACCGACACCGACGGCCACCGGCGGGGCGAGATCGAGTTCACCGGCATCGTGCCGATGTCGGGCGTCGACCGGCCGTTGCACTTCTTGACCTACTTCGACTTCAAGGACGGTCAGGCGGTCGTCGTCACGCAGAGCACCAGCGAAGCGACGTTCGAGCAAGCCCGCGAGCAAGCAGAGCCGTACCTGCGCACGCTGCGCGAAACCTGAGCCGGTCTCGACCCAGCGCGGTGGGTCGATCGGTCACGAGTGCCCGTTGACCGGCCAGTGCTTGCGATAGCGCTGCACGAGCCAGCGGTTGAACTGCACGTGGCTCTCCTCCTGCCACGAGTACCGCCCGCGCGCCGCAAAGCGCGAATGCATGCCGCGTTGCACCTTGGTGGTCGCATCCTGATCCTGCTTCACGAACACCTGCACGCCGGCGTCACTCATCGCCAAGAGATGCTCGAACATCGGGTGGTCCAAGGCGCTTGGGTGCAGCATGTAGCCGATCTCGACATCGATCGTCTCGGCGGTCTTCGGCGTGACGATGAAGTAGAAGGCCTGGTCAGGTGCGGTGCCGAGACACAGCGTCGGGGGCACGAGTGCGAACGTGGAGCGCCACCGTTCCTCCTCGGTCAGGTCTGGGAACACCGGCAGCAAGGCTTTCGTCGTGGCGTTGAAGCCGCCGTCGATGTGGGTGTAGCCGTTGGTCCGGAAGATCACGTTCGAGGCGTCGTCCCACGGGACCGGGAACGCGGCGAGGTTGCTGGGGCAGAAGTCCTGAATCGTGTGGTGCAGCCGGTTGGCGTGATACCCGTCGTTGAAGTTCTCGAACATCACCTTCCAGTTCCAAGGAAGGTCGGTGAGCGTGAAGCTGGCCGGGCTGGCCGCGTTGGACAGGTCGTAGTGCTGGAGGAACGGCTCGTAGCGCGCCAACGTCGGCGCCAGTGGCTCGGCAGCGGGATCGAAGTTGACGAACACGAAGCCCAGCCACACCTCGACCTGCAGGTTGGGAAGGCCCCACTCCGACTTCGTGAAGTCAGCCGTGCGCTCCATCGCGGGTGCCCCCAACAGCCGGCCGTCGAGGCCGTACACCCATTGGTGATACGGACACGTGAACGTGCCGCAGTTGCCGCAATCGTCGACGATCTGCATGCCACGGTGCTGGCAGATCGCCGAGAACGCATGCACGACGCCATCCTTGGCGCGTGCGATGATCAGGCGCTCGCCGTTGACCGTCGCGGTGAAGTAGTCGCCGGGGTTGGCGATCCTGTCGATCCGCCCGACGCAGAGCCATTCGTGGTCGAACAACGACCGTCGCTCGAAGTCGAGGAACTCGTCGGTGGTGTAGCACGCCGCCGGCAGCGTGCACGCCTGGTCGACATCGAGCACCGACTGGTCGAACGAGGTCAACAGTTCGGTGGTCAGTACCGACTGCTCGGTCATCGGGTTCCACCTTCGCTCGGGACAGCGCCGTACCCGCCACCGCCGGGCAGTTCGAGGCTGACCCGATCGCCGGGTTGCAACGTGATGCGCTGCTGGGTGCGTACCGCTTCACCATTGACGGTGAACGAGCCGGCCGCGCCTGCTTCGCCACCGAAGATGCCTTCCGGCGGAACGGCCAGTCGCGACGTGACGGCGTTCAATTGCCACGGTCGGGTGGTGTCGACGCTGAACTCGACCGTCTGGCCCATCCCGCCGACCTGCTGCCCGTTGCCGCCACTGCCGGCGCGTAGCGACTTGCGGTGGAAGCGGATCGGGGCCGATGCCTCCACCACCTCGACCGGCACTGCGGCAACTCCGGTGGGGTAGGAACACGCCGACAACCCGGGCTTGTGGGGCGCGGGCACCGACGCCGCCGGCGTAGGTGAACATCGCCGTGATGAACGGCCGGCCGTCGTCGTGGTTGCCCGACACCTGCATGGTCCACACGGCGCCGCTGCCTTCAGCCATCGCTTGCTCCGGCTTGATCTGAGCGAGTGCCTTCAGCAATGCGTTCGGCAGGAACATGCCGACCACGTGGCGGGCAGTGCATGGTTGTGGCGAGACGGCGTTGACGATCGACCCGACGGGTGCCTCGACCAGGATGGGCGCCAGGCTGCCGTGGTTGTTGGGCAACTCGGGGTTGAGCACTGATCGCACCGCGAACGTGGTGTACGCGTGGGTGTAGTTCTTCACCACGTTGATGCCGTATGGGCTGGCGCCCGACGAGCCGGCGTAATCGACCAGGATCTCGCCGGCGACCGGGTCGACCGTGATCGCACAGACGATGTCGATGCGGCTGCCGTCGGCCAGATCGAGCTCGGCACTGGCGCGGTACGTGCCGGCCGGAAGTTCACGAATGGTCGCCCGTGTTGCAGCCTCGCTGCGCTCGATGATCTCGTCGGCGAGTGCCTCGATGTCGTCGAGGCCGTGTTGCGTGCACAGGCTGAGCAGCCGTTGCGCACCGACCTCGCCCGATGCCATCTGGGCGTGCAAGTCACCCGACATGTGATCGGGTTGGCGCACGTTGCTGAGGATGAACCGCCACACGTCGTCGTTGCGTTGGCCGGCCTTCATCAGCTTGCAGATCGGGATCCACAGGCCTTCCTCGAACACATCGCGAGCGCCGGCGCCGATTCCATACCCACCGACGTCGGTGTGGTGGATGGTCGAGCCGAAGAAGGCAATCACCTTGCCGCCGCGGAACACGGGGTACAACACGGTCACGTCGAGCAGTTGCCCGGCTGTCTTGTACGGATCGTTGGTGATCAGCACGTCGCCCTCGACCAGGGAGTCGGGCGGGTACTCCTCGAGCACCGCGGTCGCAGCCCTGGCGAGCGAGTTGATGTGTCCCGGTGTGCCGGTGACCGCCTGGGCGACCATGCGGCCCCGTTGGTCGAACACCGCGTTGGCCAGGTCGCCGGCTTCGCGCACGATGGGGGAGAACGCAGCCCGCTGCAGCGCCCGCGCCTGTTCGTTGACCGTGGCGATCAGGCTCTGCCACAGCACTTCCAATTCGATCGGGTCGAAGGCCATCAGTTGCTCCTCTCGGCGATCAGCGAGCCGTCGTCGGCGACCTCGACGACCCAGTTCGGTCGGACGACTGTGGTCGTCTCGCGTTCCTCGACGATGGCGGGCCCGGTCAACCGTTGACCACGACCGAGGTCGGTGCGACGGAAGACCGGGGTCTCGAGGTCGGCGGCCATACGGTCGAAGCGCACCGTTCGGAACGTGTGCGGCTTGCCGTGTTCGATGGCGAGTGTCGCGACCGGCTCGACGGTGTCGGCGTTGGCGTAGGCCGACAACCGCCAGGTGACCGCCTCCACGGCGACGTCGGGGATCGTCAGTCCGTAGACCCGCCGGTAGTCGCTCTCGAAGCGGTCGACGACTTCGCCGTCGGTGACCGGCCACTGCAGGCCGTCGCCGACCCAGATCGTCAACTCGTTCCCCTGGCCGAGGTAGCGGGCGTCGAGGCCGTACCGGAAGCGGATGCGGTCGCCCGGCACGCCCGCGGCAGCCAACACGCGCCGGCCTTCTTCGCGCAGGTCGTCGAGCAGTTGGTCTCGTTCGTCGTGTGAGATCTCGGCCAGCGAGCGAACCATCGAGCGGGCAAGATCGATCCGCACCGGTGACACCAGCGTGCCGAACGCGCTGAGCACGCTGGCGTTGACCGGGAAGATGACGCGTGGCGAGTCGAGCAACTCGGCGACGCCGCAGGCGTGGATCGGGCCGGCGCCGCCGAAGGCCAGGATCGTGACGCCGCGGAGGTCTTCGCCCTGCTCGACCGCATGCATGCGGGCCGCGGCAGCCATGTTCTGGTTGACCAACTCGTGGATCCCGGCTGCGGTGTCGCTGGCCGGCAGGCCGAGGCCCTCGGCGATGGTGTGCAGCGCTGCGGCGTTGGCCGGCAGGTCGAGCTTCATGTCGCCGCCCAGGAAGAAGCCGGCGTCGAGCATGCCCAAGGCGAGATCGGCATCGGTCACCGCCGCTCTCGTGCCGCCACGGCCATAGCACGCCGGGCCGGGGTCCGCGCCCGACGACTCGGGACCGACCTTCAGCAAACCGAGCTCGTCGATGCGCGCCAGGCTGCCACCGCCGGCGCCGATCTCGACCAGGTCGACCGACGGCACGGAAACGGGAAAGCCCGAGCCCTTCTTGAACCGGTAGATCCGAGCCACCTCGAACGTGTTGGTGATCTCCGGCTCACCACCCACGATCAGACACGACTTGGCGGTGGTGCCACCCATGTCGAAACAGAGCAGTCGCTCCTCGCCGAGCCGGCGGGCGAACCAACTTCCGGCCAACGCTCCAGCTGCCGGCCCGCTCTCGACGAGGCGGATGGGTGCGCGTGCCGCGTCGTCGGCGGAGACGACGCCGCCGTTCGACAACATCA
>JANPOJ010000320.1:0-3219 GCA_031427935.1 Ilumatobacteraceae bacterium
CGAGATCAGCCGTTCTGGCGCTCATCGCCTTACTCAGCGCTGGCACCGAAATGGGCCGCATAGGCCCATATCGCGCCCAGCGCTGCCAGGTTCGCCGATCAGCGTGAGCAAACAGAAGCGCGGATTCTCTCTGCGCGCGCACAGACATTTCGGGTGCCATCGATTGCGCATAGTGCCGATTCGCTACAGAGCGGGTTCGCAACCGTCGACCGCCGTTGCCACGGTGTCGTCGCTGTAGTCGGGCCACTACATGTAGTGGTCAATTTGCCCCATTCATTTCACCCTGCTGGCCACACTCCCCCGAGATGAGGGACATAGGACCCTGGAGCTGAAAGCTTCGGAGAGTTCTACTGACCAGATGGAAGTACTACTCATCGAATCGTCGCCCGGCGTGGCCGCCACCCTGCAACATCGCCTGGTCCGCGATGGCCACGATGTGATCTCCTGCAACGACTCCCACGGTGGGCCCTGCAAGGGCGTGGAGTCGAACGAGATCTGCCCCATGACCCAGCACATCGACGTCGCCATCCTCGCTCGCGAGCGCGACGTTGCGCCGAGTCTCAACGAGATGGGCTCGGTCTGCGCCAAGCAGCACCGTGTCCCCCTCGTCACCCTCTACCCCGGTGATGAGTTCGGTCCCGGACCCAGCACCGAGATCGCCGCCGCCGTCGCCCGCCGAGAGATCGAGGCTGGGTACGTTGCCGCCGTCCGCCGCGACCTGGGCCACGAAGTCGGCGACATCACGGTGTTGCGCGAGCACCAACGGGTACACGTGGCGGTCTCCGTCGCGCAGCCGAGAACGGCGCAGGAGATGAGCCGGTTGGCCGACCGCGCCCGCAAAGCGGTGCGCGATCACGACCAGCACACTCCCGTGATCGACATCTCGGTCGTTGCCGCCGAGGTAAGCCACGAGTGGGAGTGATCGGCTAGAACGACACCCGTACCACGAGTGCGGGGAGCGCGTCGATGCCACTGAATCCGGAAGCCGTTGGAACGATCGGTGAGGCCGCTGAGGCTTCGTGGACCAGCAAGGATGCGTTGTTGTACGCCGTAGGGATCGGCGCGGGCACCGACGAGCTCGCCTACACCACCGAGAACACCAATGCCATCGACCAGCAAGTGTTCCCGACCTTCGCTGTCGTCGTCGGGTGGGGCGCCGGTTCGGCGATGCGCAGCATCGGTACGTTCAACCCGGCGCTGCTGGTGCATGGCCAACAGGCGGTCACCTTGCACAAGCCGTTGCCCGTCAACGGGTCGGCCAGCGTGCAGGGCCAGGTGGTCGCGATGTACGACAAGGGCAAGGCCGCCGTGGTCGTGACCGAGACGGTCGCCACCGACCTGGCCGACGGCCAACCGCTGTTCACCAACCGGTCGTCAGTGTTCATCCGTGGTGAAGGCGGCTGGGGTGGCGACCGTGGGCCGAGTGGGCCGCAGAACGAACCACCCGACCGCGCTCCCGACCACCAGGTCACCTACCAGACCTCGCCCGATCAAGCACTGGTCTACCGCCTGTCGGGCGACCGCAATCCTTTGCACAGCGACCCGTCGTTCGCGGCGATGGGCGGATTCGACCGGCCGATCCTCCACGGCCTGTGCACGTACGGGTTCACCGGCCGGGCGCTGCTGCACACGCTGTGCGGGGGCGACGCTCGCCGGTTCAAGCACATCGAAGGTCGGTTCACGTCACCGGTGTTGCCGGGCGAGGCGCTGACCGTGGCGATGTGGGACATCAACGACGGCGCGACGGTGTTCACGACCTCCGTCGGAGATCGTGTCGTGATCGATCAAGGCCTGTTGCGCTTCGACTGAGCGCGGCTCGGTCAGTGTGGTTGCGGCCAGCCGCCTGGCTCGCCATCCATGCCCGAGTTCTGACGGGCTTTGGCGAGCAAGTCACGCACGATGGGACCGAGCAACGTCGGGTCCTCGACCGGAGCCTGGCGTGGACCGCGAACCCAACCTTCGGCAATGGCCAACACGTCTCCGCTGGCCTCGAAGACCCGGCCGCTGACGTCTTTCGACTCGGCCGACGCCAGCCAGGTGACGATCGGCGCGATCCATCGTGGTGAGCGCATCTCGCGCTGCTCGTCGGTCTCCGGCGCTGGACCGAGACCCTCGGTCATACGGGTCAGGGCGACGGGCGCCACAGCGTTGACGGTCACCCCGTAGCGAGCCAGCTCGAGCGCGGCGATGTTGGTGAAGGCGGCGATGCCGGCCTTGGCGGCGCCGTAGTTCGTCTGACCCGGGTTGCCATAGATGCCGCTGACCGAGGTGGTGTTGATGATTCGCCCGTCGACGGGCTGACCGGCCTTGAAGCGCTCGCGCCAGTAGGCGGCAGCCCAACGGCTGGGTGCGAACGTGCCCTTGAGGTGCACGTTGATGACCGCGTCCCATTCCTCTTCCGTCATGTTGGCCAGCACGCGGTCGCGCAAGATGCCGGCATTGTTGACGACGACGTGCAGATCGCCGAACGTCTCGATGGCCGTGTTGATCAGCCGCTGCGCACCCTCCCACGACGACACGCTGTCGCCGTTGGCGACTGCCTCGCCACCCATGCCCTTGATCTCCTGCACCACCTGCTCGGCCGGGCTGAGATCGCCGCCGGAGCCGTCGACTGCAGCCCCCACGTCGTTGACGACCACTTTGGCGCCGTGAGCCGCCAGGCTGAGCGCGTGCTCGCGCCCGATGCCTCGACCGGCGCCGGTCACGACGGCGATGCGGCCCTCACACAACTTGCTCATTTGGCACTCGTCTTGCTCATGGAAACCCCTCGGCTAGGTAGCGGACTACGCGAATCATAAAGTGACGACGATGTGTGACTGCCAGTCGACCACCGGAACGACGCGGCGCGAGGCACTCGGCACTGCCTTGGTCGTCGGTTCGGCGATCGCTGTCGGCGGGGTGATATCAACCCGGGCCGACGCCGCAACCGGGCCGGCGGTACCGGCCGTCGAGGTGCTGCCCGGGCTGTCGATCTACCCGCGGGACGCGTGGGGAATGCACCTTCCACCGGTTGCGGCCATCGAGGTCGAGACGCCGCAGTTCCTGCTGGTGCACCACTCGGCGTCGTCCAACTCGTACACGAGTGCGGCCAGCGTGATCCAAGCCACGTACGCGTTCCACACGAGCTCCGCCAAGGGGTGGAGCGACGTGTGCTACGAGTTCTTCATCGGACGCGACGCGTCCGAGAGGTCGGTCTCGTCGCGGCAGAAGCGCTCGACC
>JANPOJ010000321.1:0-10620 GCA_031427935.1 Ilumatobacteraceae bacterium
AAGTTGGTCATCATCGTCTTGAGGTCCTCGACAAGCGCCTCCTTCAACTGAGCAGCATGCGCCTCGCTTTTTTCAGCCGACTGCGTGAGTCGCGCCAGGTACTCTTCACCTGCCCCCATCTCGTACAGCGCGTCGATGGCTTGATTGAGTTGCTCGACCTTACCGTAAAATAGCGCTAATACCAGCTTCTCGATGAACAATACGATCATCGCGCAACTGATAGCGGCGGCTGAGGCGATGAACGCATGGGCAACCCCATCGAGCAGGGGTTTGAGACCCGCTACCGCTGTCGACGTTGTCGAGGGATTAAACTGTGATAGGCCATCCAGAAGACCAGCGAAAGTTCCAATAATGCCAAGACCAGTGAGTACGCCAGGCAAATGTCGTACGAAATCATCGAACATGCGGCTGTCGACGGGCGCTCGTCGGTACAACCATGGAGCCGACTCTGTTCGCAGGGTCCATGGGCAGCATCGCAGAGAGCTCGAACGCACGGCGGTTCTTCGCGGACATCGACTGCCACTCACTCGACTACTCGTCGGCGCAATCGCAGTGGTGCGCTGGTTCTGACCCGATGGCCGAGACGGTTCCCATGCCGGCGTCGTACGAAGACAAACCGGGTGTTCCCGATCGGATCTTCTTCGACCTCGACGACGCTGCATACCATCGTCAGGTCGACAGCTGGACCAAGTTCTTCGCGACACATTCCGGGGATGCTCCGACGGCCGTGCACCTCCATCACCTCACGCCGATGCACGAGGCGGTCAACGCGTTGTGGCCCGACGTGCCCGTGATCACTCACCTGCACGGGACCGAGCTGAAGATGCTTGCATCCGCGCACGGGGCAGAGACCGGCGGCGGCGCGCAGCGTTGGACGGGTGAGTGGGTCGAGCGATTGCAACGGTGGGCGGGCGACTCCAGCCGGGTCGTCGTCGTGGCCGATCACGACGCGACGTTGGCGCCGCAGTTGCTGCCGGTCGACCCGTGTCGCGTCTCGAGGATCAAGAATGGCGTCGACACCGAGGTGTTTGCACCACGAGATCGCTCACACGAACAGCACCTCGCGCTGTGGCGTCACTGTCTGGTCGAGCAGCCTCGGGGGTGGCGACCGGGGTGCCCCGAAGGCTCGATTCGCTATGTCGCCGACGATCTCCGGGCATTCACCGATTCCGATGGCCATGCGGTACCGGTGGTGCTGTTCGCGGGTCGGTTCATGCAGTTCAAACGACTGCAACTGCTCATCGAGGCGCACCACCTGATGCGCTCGACGACAACGTGCCGATCGGTCTTGGTCATCGCCGGCGGGTTTCCCGGGGAGTGGGAGGGCGAACATCCCTACGACACCGTTCGCCGTCTCGGTGCCACCGACGTGTTCTTCGTCGGCTGGGTGGATCACCACGATCTCAGCGAGATCCTCAACTGCAGTGACGTGTTCGCCGCGCCGTCGGTCGACGAGCCGTTCGGTCTCGTCTACCTCGAGGCGATGGCGAGCGGCGTCCCGCCGATCGCAACCAGCACCGGTGGGCCGCTGTCGTTCATCAACATCGATTCCGAGCACCCGACGGGTTGGCTCGTGCCGCCCGACGATGTCGCCGCGACCAGTCGCGCCTTGGCCGAGGCGGTGTCTGATGAAGACGCACGGACGCGGCGAGGCAGGAGCGCTGCGCAGTTCATTCGCGAGCAGTACTCGTGGGCCTCGACCGCCGACGCGTTCGCCGCGCTCTACGACGAGGTCAGCGTGGAGTCGAAACGATCGATGCGATCCCACCCCGCACTGCCGTCGTCGCCCCGGCCCGAGCGCCCGACCATCGGCGTTGCATAAGACAAGATCGCGCTCGTCCCATCGTCGGGCAGCAGGTGCACGATCAGATCGTCGCCGACCACCTCGGCCCAAATCGGGTTGTGCGTGCCCACTCGACCGGTTGCGGGGGAGTAGATCGGGAACGGCACCTCGCGCTGCATGACCAGTTCGTCGACATCGAGCAGCCCCAATCCGCCGAGCCAGCCGGGTCCCGTCGGCAGACCGACCTCAGCCACACCGCCGCACAGCAGATGGCCGCTGTCGAGCCACTGACAGTCCTGGTGGTCGACGAAGAACGCCGGGTTCACTCGCGCTGCGCGCAGATGCCCGTCGACCGTCCACCGGTAGAAGTGCCGCGAGCCCCATGACCAGCCGATGAGGTCGCCGTCGGCACCGCATCGCGCCATCGCGCCGATGTGGTCGTCGACATCGAACGCCAACTCCGGCGCCTGACCCGGTTGCAACCGGTACACCGTCGTGGTCGAGTCCGGTCGGTACTCGGCGCACGGGATCCAGAACGCCGTGCCGTCGAAGTCCATCCCGCCAGGGTGGTAGCGGTCGGCGTCACCGACGGGTACTTGCTCGATCAGTTCGCCCCGGTCGTCAACCGCCATGACCAGTCCGCGCCGGGCAGCCTTGTCGACGGTCGAGATCCACCACGTGGAGCCGATTCGCGCCATCCCCTGCGGATGATGGGCGTCGAACTGTAGCGGCAACTGATCGACCAGTCGCCACGTGGTCGCTCGAGTCATCGACGCAACGGTCGCAGCGACAGCGGCATCGGTGCGTGTCTGATTCCGCAACATCTGCGACGAAGTCTCGCGGACGCGCACGTCCGCAACGTTGATACCCGGCGACATCGAGGCGTCCACAGGATGAACATCGGTCGGTCTGGGCCGAGGCTTCAGCCAAAAGCCGGTGAGTTCACGGCAACCAGTGTCAGCGGTGACCGTGGCGCGGTGAAGCGGGTCAGTCGCCTGGCACCGCGTCGAGCACGGATCGCAGCGCCTGGGCGGCGCCGAGCAGCGCCGCACTCTCGAACGGCACGACGATCTTGGTGTTGTCGCTGTCGGCGAACTTCGACAGGGTCTCGAGCTGCAGGATCGCGATCAGTGACGGATCCGGGTTGGCGGTGCGGATCGCGTTGTACACGCTGGCAATGGCCTCGGCCTTGCCCTCGGCCTCGAGGATGTACGCCTGCCGGTTGCCTTCGGCGCGCAGGATTGCTGAGGCGCGCTCGCCCTCTGCCCCGCGGATCGCGGCCTTCGCCGCACCGTCGGCGATGTTGATCGCCGACTGCTGGTTGCCTTCGGACTGGAGGATCTTGGCCCGCTTCTCCTGATCGGCCTGCTTCTGCAACGCCAACGCCTCGAGGATCTTCGGAGGTGGCGTGATCTCGACGATCTCGATGCGCGCAATGCGGATGCCCCACTTGTCGGTGACGGCCTCCATCTGTGACTGCACGTCGGTGTTGATCCGCTCGCGCTCCGACAGCGCCTCGTCGAGCGACAGGGTGCCGATGACCGACCGCAGCGCGGTGCGCGCCAGCGCATCGATGGCGATGCCGAAGTTGGCGACGCTGAACAACGCCTGCTTGGCATCGACGATCTGGGTGAAGATCGTGGCGTTGACCGTGACGACCACGTTGTCCTTGGTGATCACCTCTTGCCGGTCACCCGGCACCGGGATCTCACGCATGTCGACGCGTTGCAGCGAGTCGATGAACGGGCCGATGATCACCAGGCCCGGCTCGTGGGTCTTGCGGTACTCGCCGAGGCGCTTGACGACGCCGACCTCGCCTTGCTGCACGATGTTGACCATCTTGCGCAGCATGAAGAGGAGGACGAGGACAACGAGTGCGGCAACCGCCAATGCGCCGATTGCGCCGGTTCCTAACGCGATCATGTGAGCTCCCAATGTTCTTCTGCGGTTCGCACCGTCAGAGTTGTGCCGACGACGTTCGTGACGATCACGGCGGTCGAGGGCGGTATCGATGTCCCATCGGCGGTTACTGCCAGCCAGGTTTCGCCCAGCAGTCGAACATGCCCGCTGGCGTCGAGGCAAACCTCGTCGACAGTCATGCCACGTGAGCCGATCAAGCCACCGTGCACGCCGCGGATCGCCGTCCCCGGGCCACGGCGGGCGAAGGCTTCACTCATTTGCGGTCGTACGAACACCACGCCTGCGGTGCCGACCCCGACTGCAACGAAGGCTTGGACGAGCACGTGCGACGGGGCTGCGACGGCGACCGCCGCCGCAGCGGCCGAGCCGGCGGCGCCGAACATTGCGAAGAACGCCATGTGATGTAGCTCCACCCCGACGAGCAGCACAAACAACACGATCCATACGAGGGCCACAACAGCCACCTCCGACGAAATCATAGGCTCCCACGTCCGACAAACCGACGGAGTCGGACCCGGTTTCACGCCACAGTTGGCAGTTGTCGCGCCCGATGGGGTTGATCGGGCGCGGTTTCGCGCCATGGGTGGCGGTTGTCGCGCCCACTCCGGCGATGTCAGGGTTGGGCGCGGCAGGCGTCGGTGGCGGCGTCGAGGGCGATGGCCAGGGGGTCGAGCACAACGATGCCGGGATATGCGTCGAGGATGACGTCGACCAGGTGGGAGAAGCCGGTGCCGCCGAGTGCGACGGTCGCAGAGCCGCTCACTCGGGCCACCAACGCCGACGCCGTGATGCTGCGCAGTTCGTCTCCCGTCAGCATGCACACGGGTTGCCGGGCGCGGGCGATGGCAGATCGCAGAGCCTCACCTGCACCGATCACGGGGATGTCCACAGCGGCGCGAGCATCGGCGACGCCGGGGTCGGCCGTGCAGTCGACGATCAGCGCGTCGAAGCCGTCGGTCGCTGCGTCGATGGCAGTCCTGGCGACGAATGGGGCGGCGGCGCGGGCATCGACGTCGCTGCGAACCTCCAGTGGTCCATCGCCCGTACAGCGATAGACCAGCTCGACACCGTCCCTGGTCAGTCGCGCCAGATCTGCTGCCACCTCGCCGGCGATGGCTTCCCAGAGGGCGGAGGTCGGGCCGATGAACAGCACCCTGACCGGATGTTGTGAGCTACGCGTCATGTGGACGGAGACCGCGGCCCGAGGCGAGCAGCCAGACGACCAGCGAGAGGAGGTAGACCTGCTGCTGCACGTCGGGTGAGAACGGTCCGGAGTGAGCCAACGAGACGGCCGACGAGGTGCGCAACTGCGATCGCCGTGCTGAGGATGACGAACCAGCGGCGTCCCGATGACGCGCGAGCCAGACCCAGTGCCGTGACACCAACCAAGCCGGCCAACGCCAGCGCGATCAGGGGCGTGGCTACCAAGGTCAACTCGAACAGGCCCTTGGCCATGTCGGGTGCCTCGTCGCCGATCACGTAGCTCAAGCTGGCGTTGATCAACACGACCGTCGCCAGCATCAGCGTCGCGGCCACGGTGCCCGCACTCTGCACGAACCGGGCAATGCCTGCTTGGCCGGTTGCGTCGAGAAGGGTGGCGATTCTGGCGCACACGGCAAGGACGACGAGCAGACCCAGGCCGAACAGCACACAACCGACGAACACGGTGGTGCGGTTGGTCCTGAAGTACGACGCCACTTGCGCTGTCGTGTCCCGCGTGTCGGGTGTGTCGCCCAGCGATGAGGCGCCCAGGAACACCAGCACGCCACCGACCACCCCGGGTCCGGGCAGCCGAAGATCGCGTCGCGATGATCGCTCAGCCACGGTCTTGCCACGTGCAGACGCAGGCTTCGTTGCCCTCGGGGTCGGCAAGGATCCAGAATGCCCGCGCCCGAGCGTCGCTGACCAGGTGCCCGCCGGCAGCGATCGCCGCGGAGACGCGCTGTTCGGCAACATCGTGCGGCACGGTCACGTCGAGGTGGATGCGGTTGCGCTGTGGCCGTGGACCGTCCATCTGCTGGAACCAGAATGCGGGCCCGATCCGAAGTGGGTCGACGAGCGCGGTGACCTGACCGCCGGCCTTCCTCGGGGGCTCGTCGGCGTAGCCGAGCACGGCCTTCCAGAACGGCCGCACGGCGTCGATGTCGAGCGCGTCGATCGCCACTTCGAGACCGACCGCGACATGCGGCTCGCTGGTCAGCCCAGCGTCGGCGGCCAACGCCGAGATGGTGGTAGCCAGTACCACATCGGCATCGGTGAGGCCGTTGGTCGCGTGCGTGCGCAAGGCCACATGCACGTACCCGGGATAGCGAAGATCGACGTCGGGATGGTGGTCCTGCTGCTCGGCTGCCTCGGCGATGCGACCGATGAATGCGGATCCCGCTTCGAACGTTGGCGCCCGGAACCCGGCCTCGATGCGGCCCAACAGGACCCGCCAGTCGGGGAGATCGGTGTGCGCGTGAAATTCCGCAGCGGAGACGGTGTCGGCCATCACGCGATGTTACGGCTTCACCGGCCGGTCAATCCCGCTACCACCGGGGCGAAGTCATCGATGCTCTGTTGCTGCACGACGAAGTACGAGTAGCCCCACCGTGACCGACGCTGTTCGAGGCGGTCGATCATCTCCGCTGGTCGGGCGCCGCGGGCAAGGCGACGGTGGAGTGACGCCGACCGCGCTGATCCGGTACGCGCTCGCGCCCTGCGTGCGCACGACCGAGCCCTTCGAGCAGCCGCTGACGAACTCGGGGGGCGGGGGCATGCTCCTGCTCATCCGTTCCCGCACGATCCGTCGACCGCTGCGCCACGTGGTCATGATTGTGAAGATCAGGGCTCCGACGACCAGCGGGACCCAGCCGCCGTCGGGAATCTTGAACACCGTCTGCGAAGAACGCCACATCGACACCGAGGAACAGGGTGCAGAGCGCGACAACGAACGGTCGGCTCCAACCGAAGTGGCGACGGGCGACGTCGCCGAACAGCACCGTCGTCATGACCATCGTGGTCGACACCGCGACTCCGTACGCCGCAGCCAGGTTGACGCCGTTGTCGACGAAGAATCGCACCGCGTATCCGGGCCACACGGCGCGCAGCACCTTTGGCTCGCACCACGTAGTGCCTGAACCCGGGTGTGGCCACTGCGGCCCGCCCGGTGGGCGGAGTGCGCGAGATCGACAGTTCTGGGCGGGCTACGAGGATCTGTCCGACCCGGGCGACCCTCCTCGCCTCGGTCGCGCATTGGAGGCGCGCGGACCGTGTCGGTTCCGGAACGGCACGTTGTAGGCTCAGCCCATGGCCGTCGCCAAGCTCACACCGCTGCAGGAACTCGAAGCTCGTCGCAATGCGCCCCCCGGGCCGAAGCGGGTCATCTCCGAAGAGGAGAAGGCAACTCGCAGGGACCGGGTGGCCAAGGCCAAAGATGCCCTGGCTCGGTCGGTCGGCGCCAAGGGCGAGCAGGTTGCGCCGGCACGCGCCGCGCTGAAGACGTACCTGCAGCGGCTCAACGAGCCCAAGCAGCCGGACGATGCCCAGTTCGAGGTACTGATCGAGGCGCCGTTCAAGGCTCCGCCGAAGAAGAAGACCAACGACCGTCGCTTCTGAGGCGATGTCGCCGCAGCAACATCTTCGCGACTGCATCGAGCGAGCCGAGGCGCACGCCGAGGCATCGGCCGTTGCCGTGCTGGTGCGGCGCGACAACGACGCGCTGGCCGAGGCCGCGGTGGTCGACGAGGCGTTGCCGCTCGCCGGCGACGTGCTGACGGTGAAGGCGTGCTTCGATGTCGCCGGGTGGACGACGCACGCAGGTTCCGCGGTGCTCGCCGCTGCGCCGCCTGCTCGCGCCGACGCCCCGATGGTCGCGGCGTTGCGGTCGGCCGGCGCGATCCTGCTGGCGCAGACCAACATGACCGAGTTCGCCTACGGGGCGTTGGGCCTCAACAGCACGTACGGCACGCCGACGTCGCCACTGCGGCCGACCGAGCAGCGCGTCGCCGGTGGGTCGACGTCTGGTGGTGCGGTTGCGGTTGCCCTGGGGATCGCCGATCTGGCACTGGGTTCCGACACCAGCGGGTCGATTCGCATTCCTGCAGCGTTCTGCGGCGTGGCCGGCTTCAAGCCATCGCAAGGGCGCTACTCGTCCGAGGGACTTATCCCGCTGGCGCGGAGCTTCGACGCGCCCGGTCTGATCGCGTCGACCGTGGGGCACCTGCACCGAGTCGATCTGGCTCTTGTCGACCGAGATGCCCGGCGCACCTCGGTGTCGCAGATCGGTGAGGCTCATCTGGTCGTGCCACGTGACGCCATCGCGGCCGGGCAGACCGACCAGGAGGTGCTCGACCGCTTCGACCACTGGCTGGAGATGCTGGCCGGCGCAGGTGTTCGGATCACCGAGACAGACCTGCCGATGTTGACCGAAGCCTGCCTTGCGGCTCGGGCCGGCTCGGTGATTGCGGTCGAGGCGTACGACTGGCACCGCGAGCTGATCACCGAGAAGCTCGAGCTGTACGACCGCCGCATCGGGCCGCGCATCCAATATGGCGCAACGGTCCTCGCGGCCGACTACGTGGCCGCTCTTCGCACGATCGTCGACTGCAGGAAGCGCTACGACGCGGCACTCGACGGCGCCGACGCGATCGTGACGCCGGCAGTTCCGATCCTGCCACCACGGGTCGCCGACGTGCAGCGCATGGAGGACTACCTGGCGATGAACACCGAGGTGCTGCGATTGACCGAGATCGCCAACCGCCTCGACCTGCCGAGCGTCACCATGTCTGGCGTCGTCGGGCCCGGAACCCCCGACGATCGAGCGCCAATCGGGTTGATGCTGACCGGCAAGCGTGGCGAGGACGCGGCGCTGCTCGACCTTGCCGTGCTGGTCGAGCGTTGCGTCGCCTCGACTGACTAGCTTCGGACCATGATCATCGTTCGCTCCGAGGACATCGCCAACACCAGCCGCCATGTATCGGGCCCCGGGTGGGACAGCAAGCGGATGATCGTCAAGGGCGACGGGATGGGGTACTCCGTTCACGAGACCCGTGTCATCGAGGGCTCGGAGAGCCGCCTCCACTACCAGCATCACCTCGAGACCAACTACTGCATCGCCGGCGAAGGTGAGGTCGTCGACGTGGCGACGGGGCAGACGCACCAGATCCGACCGGGCACCATCTACGCCCTCGACCAGCACGACGAACACATCCTGCGAGCGACCAAGGGCGATCTCCACCTGGTCTGCGTGTTCAACCCACCGGTCACGGGAACCGAAACTCACAACGCCGACGGCGGCTACGAACCGCAGTCCGACTAGGACTTCGTCGGACCCCTCTCGGCAACCGGTCTGGTCTCGAGACCGGTTGCCGAGGCGGAGGTTCCGCTCGCTACATCTGTTGCTCAGCCCTGGCGTTCAGCCCCAACGCTGGGGGTCGTCGGGGTTCAGGCCCAGGCAGAGCTTGCCGACCAGTTCGTGGGCCAGCATGGTGTTACCGGGGTGGAAGCGGCCCATGCGCACGTCACGGAAGATCTGCTCGAGGCGGTTGCCCTTGAAGACGGCGCTGCCGCCCGAGAGATCCATGGCCCGGTCGACGATGTCGTACGCCTGGTTGATGATGAAGTGTCGGGCACCCACCAAACGGACGGGCCAATCAGCGTGCGGCACGCCGGTGGCCCAGTCGGTGGTGACCCGCTCGAGCAACGCCTCGCAGGCGTCGAGCGAGATGCGCATCTCCGAGACGTTGTGCTGGACCTCGGGATGGTGGGCCATCGAACGGGTCATGGCAACCGAAGTCCGCTTGGGCATCTTGTCGATGGTGATGTCGAACGCACGGCGGGCGGCGCCCAGATAGACGGTGGCGAAGCCCATCAATGCCCAGGCGAAGACGCTGACTTGGAACATGCCGGCGCCGGCGAACCCTGCCGGGCAGACGAGCACGATGTTCTCGTCGGGCACGAACGCCCGATCCAGCACCGTGTCGTGGCTCTGCGTTGCGCGCATCCCCAGGGTGTCCCACGTCTCGACGATCTCGTAGCCCGACGTGTTGCGGGGCAGGAAGCCGTGCACGACCTTCGGATTGGCGGGGTCGGACATGTCCATCCCGTGAACCCCGGCGAGGGTCCACACCGGCGAGAGGCTGCCGAAGATCTTGTGGCCGGTGAACTCATAGCCGCCGGGCACCTTCTCGGCCTTTGCCGACGAGAGCAGCAGCGGGATGTCGTTGCCGGCCTCGCCATGGATCGCGGCGAACACCTCGCCGCCGGCAGCGCGTTCCAGCATCCATCGGCACGACGTGTCGCCGGTCTTCAGCAGGTCGGCGGCGACGCCGGTCCAGTACACGTGCATGTTGACGGCAACGGCGGTCGCCGGTGCGTAGTACGCCAACCGGCCCTGGAGGCGGGCGATTTCGTCGAGCCCGAGGCCCGAGCCACCGAATTCGGTGGGCACGGCCGCGAGCAGGTAGCCGGACTGACGCAACTCGTCCCAATCCTCATCGAAGAATCGGTTGTCGCGTTCGTAGCCGGCGTCTGGTGCTCAGAACCTTGCCATCAAGACGTAGGTCAGCAGGTCCGTTGCGGTGGTGATGGTCGTCATTGGATGTCTCGTTTCACGTTGTTTGGGTTACGTTGCTTCGGCGTTGACGACGGCGAATTCAGGTGGCCCGTTCGGGCCGATTTGATCGACGGCGACGATGACATCGGCAGGGATTCCCAAGCGTGCTGCTGCTTCGATGATGGCCTCCGGGTTGGGGGCTTCATACAGGCAGTAGGTCTTCTTCTTGTCGGCGGACAGGAACGAGTACAGCCAGCGCACGCCGACGTCGTCGTTGACCAGCCGAATACCGGCATAGTCGAGCGCCTGCGGGTCGAGCTGCTCGGCAAAGTTCCGTTCGATCACGAAGAGGGCCATGGTTCCATCCTCTGCTTTCTGTCGT
>JANPOJ010000322.1:0-12621 GCA_031427935.1 Ilumatobacteraceae bacterium
GCCACACTGACATGCCTTCGGGTCGGCCACTCGCACGCCGGGGACGGCGTAGCGAAGCTCGGCGTCCCACTCGGCGAACTCGGCGCGCAGCCGCAACGCACTCTGCGAGATGAAGCCGAGCCCACGCCACTCGAAGTGCGGCCGCAGCTCGAACACCTCGGCCAAGATCTCTAGCGCCCGCGGGTTGCCCTCGTCGCGGACCACTCGCGAGTACTGGTTCTCGACTTCGCACCGACCTTCGCGGATCTGCATCAGCAACATCACGATCGCCTGCAGGATGTCGAGGGGTTCGAAGCCGGTGGTCACCAGCGGCTTGCCGTACTTCTCCGGTACGAATCGGTACGGCCGATTGCCGACCACGGTCGAGACGTGCCCGGGCCCGAGGAACCCGTCGAGACGCAGGTCGGGCGACTCGAGGATCGCCTTGATCGGGGGCACGATGGTGACGTGGTTGGAGAACACGTGGAAGTTCATCACCCGGTCCTTCCGGGCGTGCAACAACGTCACGGCGGTCGAGGGTGCCGTGGTCTCGAAGCCGACGGCGAAGAACACGACCGCTCGGTCCGGGTTCTCGACTGCGATCTGCAGTGCATCGAGCGGCGAGTACACGAAGCGCACGTCGGCGCCACGGGCCTTGGCGGCCAGCAGGTTGCCATGGCTGCCCGGCACGCGCATCATGTCACCGAACGATGTGAAGATCACTCCCGGCGTCTCGGCGATCGCGATGGCGTCGTCGACACGGCCCATGGGGATCACGCACACCGGGCAGCCGGGGCCATGCACCAGCTCGACCTGCTCGGGCAGCACGTGCTCGATGCCGTGGCGGTAGATGGTGTGCGTGTGGCCACCGCACACCTCCATGAACTTGAAGTGATCGTCGCCGGCGAGGTCGCCGATGCGCGCGATCAATCGGCGCGCCGTGACCGGGTCGCGATACTCGTCGACGAACTTCACCGTTGCGTCATCCCGTCGGATGCAGGGCGGTCGGTTGTCGACGATGGCGAGGCCATCAAGGCCTCGACCTCGTCGGTGAACATCTCGCCCATCATCTGCAGCGACGCCAGGGCAAGATCGGCCTCCGCCTGATCGATCTTCGACATGGCGAACCCGACGTGGATCAGCACCCAGTCTCCCGGCACGAGGTGCTCGTCTTCGAGCAGCCCGATGTTGATCATCCGACCGACGCCACTGACGTCGGCGCGGGCGAGATGCTCGTGTGTCGGGTGGAACTCGACGATCTGACCGGGGATGCCGAGGCACATCTCAGTTCTCCTTCTCCGCGACGATCTCGACGCGCACGGTCACTTCTGGTTGGACCTTCAGCATCAGGATCCGAGGTGGTTCCATGCCGAAGTCGCGGATGTCGAACGTCGACGCGCCCCCAAGGCTGAGGTTGCCGTCGGCGCCGACAGCAACAGTCATCGAGTCCTCGTAGGTGTGCGTCACGCCGCGGAAGGTCAGATCGCCGCGGACGGCGTACTCGGCTCCCTCGTTGGTGTGCTTCATCGACTTCAGGTCTCCGGAGATGCTCGGATATCGGCGGGCGTCGATGCGCCGGTGTAGCTCGCGATCCTCGAACGAGTTACCCGACTTGAGGTTGACGACGGGAAACTCGAGATGACCGAGCACGGGCTGATCGACGTTGACCTTGCCGTCGGTGATCTCGAGGTCGAGCCAACCTTGGAGACCCTCGGCCTCGGTGTGGATCGGGTGCACGTTGGAACGCGCCTCGATCCACACGCGGGACCGGGTCGGGAGGATCCGGTAGCGAGCCACGGACTCCTACATCTCGCGCATCTTGAGGTACCGGGCGACATCGGGAAGCGACTTGACCACGATCGTGGCGACGAGTGCGAACAGCAGCGAGAACAGAAGTCGATGGATCATGGTTGGAGTTCCTTGTCTGAAATGGAATGGATGTCGGCGAGAACCTGATGAACGGCTTCGACGGCAGGACCGATCGCCGCCGAGACCGGTTCGGAGAGGCCGATGCCCTCGTCGAGGGTCAGTGGCTGGCATCCTACGACCACCACCCGCGACACTCGGCCACCCATGCCGGCCAGCAGGCCGAGGACGACGGCGGGGCCCATGGAATGCGCGTCGACACTGGTCGGGTCGATCGACTCGACGTCCGGCTCGAAGATCACCACGGTGCCCGCCGGCTCGCCCAAGGGCATCGCGTCGACCAGCACCAGCACGTCGTACCCCTCGAGCAGTTCGTAGGCAAGATGCACGCCGCGAATGCCGAAGTCGGTTGCCGTTGTGCCGTCAGGCAGCATGGCCGCATCGATGTGTTTGATCACTTCGACACCGAACCCGTCGTCGCCGAGGAAGATGTTGCCGATCCCGGCCACCAGCACCCGCAGCGTTCGCAGGACCTCGATCTCGTCGGGGTGGAAGTACAAGAATCGCCCTTGCCACTCGAGCATGTCGGCTGCCGGATCGTCGTCGAGCGCGACGGCGACATGTTGGGCGCCGTCGACATCGTTGAACACACCCTTCACGGTGGCCAGACGGCTGGCATAGAACAGATCATGGGCATCGGCTCGGCGCGATGGCCGCAGGCGGACACGCGTGCCGGTACCGACCTCGACGCCGCCGATGTGCATGGTGTCGGTGAATGGGTCGAAGGAGGAGTCCTGGCCCGGGTCCCACCACGGCACGGATGGCTCGGGTTCGACGACCGCTGCCGGCTCGATCGGGCGAAGGGTGCGCAGCGCTCCGTGCAGTCGCGACCAGACCTCGTCGGGCATGTTGTCGCAGCGGTCGATGATGGCCGCAGCGCGCGGGTCCGTCCCTCGCGCCTCCGCCTTCTCGTCGTCTGTCAAGGTCAACACCCGCAGGGCAAGGATCTCGTCGATCTCGGTTGAGTCGCAGAAGTCGCCGGCACTCTCGGGTGCGATCGCCGGGAAGTCGTACAGGATGATCGGCGACGACAGCATCACATCGCTGGTGACAGTGTCGCCGATCAGCACGGGAAAGGTGCCGTCGTTCACGCAACCGGCCACCGCCTGTTCGGCGGAGGGCGCTGGCTCCAGCAATGACACGAACCTCGCACCATCGACGGCTAGCAGCGTGTGCACTGCGATCAGCGACCGCCGCATGGCGACGTCGCGATTGGCCTGGTCGTCGCTCCACGCGGTGGTGTTCTCGACGGCAACCGAGACCTTCACGAGATGACCGGTCTCGTCCGCGTTCCGGATCGACGTGCGAACGAGGCCGTCAACGTGCTCTCGGCGCCGAACTGCTCGACCGACGATGTCGCCGCGATGGTCACGCAGCAGTTCGATGTCATCGCCCGCAGGCAGTGTGATGCGATGCTCACTCGTCGGATGATCGATCGGTCGAATGTCTGCCATGTCGAGGTCGATCTCGTGCTCGATGGCTTCGTCCCACGGCACGACACTGGCACCGTCGACGAGCAGCGCGTCGACGGGGGAGTACGAGGCCCCACCATCGGCCGTTGCCTCGACGTGGCGATATTGAGCCTGGAGGCAGCGGATGCGCACCGTGAGTCGTGGCCGATCACCGGGATCGACGATCACTTCGGTGCACATCGCCGAGCGTTCGCTCCCAGTCGACGTGGCGTACGCCGGTGGGGCCAGCACGCCGAACTGCCAACGCAGCTGGTTTTTCTGCGCGGATGCCCGGTAGGGGTACAGCACGTACCCCTCGT
This sequence comes from Ilumatobacteraceae bacterium, assembly GCA_031427935.1. Classification (GTDB taxonomy): domain Bacteria; phylum Actinomycetota; class Acidimicrobiia; order Acidimicrobiales; family Ilumatobacteraceae; genus JAENVT01. The sequence continues at coordinate 3,677 of JANPOJ010000322.1, forward strand.
ACAGCACGGCGTCGGCGACCTGGCGCGCCGACGCGAACCGATCCGTGCGCAGCGCCGGGTCATGGATGGTCGGCGCAGTCACCCGTCCTCCCCGGCTTCTTTCAACAACCGCTCGAACGTCTCGTCCCACGACAACAACGCCCGCGCCGACTTGTATCGCTGCAGCGCGTCCAGGGTCTCGCGTCGCAACCGCAGCCATCCGGTGTTGGGGAAGTACAGATCCATCATGTCGCGGTACAACGCGACCGGCAATCGATACGACGCCTCCTCGCTCCACGAGACCGGTGCAGCGCTCAATCCCGCCGCGCTCTTGGCGAACACCGTGCCCGAGAACATCACCACGATCGGGATCTCGCCATCGTCGAGCGAGTGCATGTACTTGGCCGAGGCGATCTCGAAGTCGTACGTGCAGGTGATCGGCAGGTCGACCACGGTCTCGCCCGTGAAGCCGGTGACCGTCATGCTCACGTTGGTCCACAAGAACGGCCGCAACGTGTCGCCCCACCGCGGGGTCTCGCCGAACAACTCCGTCAGGCGACCCTCCTCATCATGGTCGTAGTGGCGCCGTTTGGGCTCGATCATGATCTGGCTGCGCAGCGCCAACGCGTGCACGGGTTCGCCGTCGGCGGAGACGATTCGCAGCTGCAAGGCCAACGTCGGCACGGCGGCATACGCCTCGACCCTGGCACCCACGACCTCGAACGAGACCGGGCTCATTGGCGAATGCCTTCGGCCGATGCGCGCGCCGGCTTGGCCTTGGTGCGCACGCGATCGAAGAAGGCGTCGAGCGCGGCATGCGCTTCGGTGCCTCCGTCGAACCCCTTCCACAACCTGCGCAACTCGCCCACCAACTCATAGCAGACGTCGATCGGCACGAGGTAGCACTCGGCTGATGCCTCGCCCGATCGGCGATCTGCGCTGCGAACCAGGAACGCCTCGACATCGGGTCGCAGGGAAGCCAGATCAGGGTTGGCCGCGACGATCTGCTCCCACGACTCGAGGGACAACAGCGATTCCGTCGCCCCTGCCGGGCTGGGATAGAAGGCAGCGACGTGGTCAAGCGCCGAGTTCATGAAGAAGAACGCGACACCGACGGGGATCTGCAACGCGTCCCACTGCGATCCCGACAGGGTGAACTCGGGGAACGACATGAAGCGATCTGGCACGGCGCGAAAGCGGCTACCGCCGGAGCCTTCGGGTGCGAACACGAGGTAGCACGGGCGGCAGGCGCACATCATGGCGCGGGTCTCGAGGTCGACCACGTGGCCGTGATCGTCGGGCAACAGCTCGGCGCACAGTTCGCACCGCTCGCCGGGGCGCGGCTTGGGCTGCAGCGGCATCTCGCGGATCCTCTTCAGGACAGCGCTGAGCGGCTGCGGGCCACTCACGGCACGCTCACGTCCGATGCGAATGCAGCGCCACATCCTGATGCGGGATCGAAGGCCGCGCCCGGCTTGGAGCCGAGCATCACCGGGATCGACACGGATTGCTCCGACGGCTCTTCGACGTCGATGATCACGATCTCCGGTGCGGCATCGACGATGGCCCGCTCGACGGTCGTGCGTAGCGTGACGGCTGACGACGGGCAGCCGTCACAGCTGCCGAGCAGTCGCAGCCGTACCGCACCGGCGCGCTCGTCGATGTCGAGCAGTTCGACGTCGCCGCCGTGGCCGGCGAGGAACGGTCGAACGGCCTCGAGCGCGTTGGCGATGCGAACACCGAGATCCTCGGGGTGCAACCCGTTGGCGACGAGCAGGCTGGCCAGCAGATCATCGGCGGTGATGCGCCCGATGAGATCGGGGGCGTGGTGCTGCACCAACTCCATGATCGTCGCCAGGCCGGTGCCGTACAGCTCGCTGACGAGTTGCAGCAGCTCGACTGCTTGATCGAAGACGCGTGGGTCGGCTCGCGCCTGCAGTGCCTCGAGCTTGTGCTCGATCGTCTCGCCGATGTCCGTCACCTCAGGCCAGGTCCTCGTGGTTGTACATGGTCGGCGAGTGCACCTTGCTGAGCGAGTGGCCCTTGCCCATGTACATGTGCACTCCGCACGGCAGGCACGGGTCGAAGCTGCGAACCGTGCGCATGATGTCGATGCCCTTGAAGTGCTCGAGGTCGTTCTCCTCGAAGATCGGGCAACCCTGCACTGCATCCTCGTACGGGCCCGGCGTGCCGTAGATGTCGCGCGGGTTGGCGTTCCACGGCGTCGGCGGGTATGGGTGGTAGTTGGCGATCTTGCCATCACGGATCACCATGTGATGCGACAGCACGCCGCGTACCGCTTCGGTGAAGCCACAGCCGATCCCTTCGTCGGGCACGGTGAAGGGCTCCCACGTCTTGGTCTTACCCGCCCGAACATCGGCGAGTGCCTTGTCGAGGAAGTGCAACGCCGCTGCGGCGGAGTAGGCCTGGAAGTACGTGCGCGCCCGGTTTCGTTCGATGGTGTTCGACCACTTCGGGATCTTCCATTCGAAGCTGACCGGTCCCTTCAACGCTGTCTTGGGCAGGTTGATCTGCACGCTGGTGCCGGTTGCCTTCACGTAGCCACCCAGATCCACCAAGCCTGACAGTGCGGTCGACCACAGGCGGGCGAGTGGACCACCGCCGGTATCGAGAGCCAGGTGGTCCTTCCCGTCGAACCAGCGCGGCGACATGACCCAGCTGTAGTTGGCGTCGAAGTCGCGCTTCTGCGGCCGCGGGATGATCGTCTGGTTCCACGGGTGGTTGCGGTCGACGGGGTTGCCGAGCGGGTCCTTGGTGACGAAGATCTCCTGGTCTTCCCAGCTCTGGTAGAACGAGCTGCCGAGCAGGATGCGGATGCCGAGGTTGATGTCGACGAGATCGTTGGTGACCAGCTTGCCGTCGACGACGACACCCGGGGTCACGCCCATCGCCCGACCCCATTGGGTCATGTCCTTGTACTGGAAGTTGCAGACGTCGGGGTCCTGCCATGCACCCCAGCAACCTAGGAGGATTCGGCGGTTGCCGACCTGCTCATACCCGGGCATCGCCTCGTAGAAGAAGTCGAACAGGTCGTCGTGCAGCGGCACGACCCGCTTCATGAACTCCACGTAGCGCATCAGCCGGCTGGCGTAGTCCGTGAACAACTGGATCGTTGCGACCGTGCCGACACCGCCGGGGTACAGCGTCGAGGGGTGGACGTGGCGCCCCTCCATCAGACAGAACATCTCGCGGGTGTACCGGCTGACCTGCAGCGCCTCGCGATAGAACTCGCCGGTGAACGGGTTCAGGGTGCGCATGATGTCGCCGATGGTCTTGCAGCCGTGCTCCGCGGCGTGCGGGGACTCGGTGCGATTGGCGAGGTCGAGCACGCCGGGGTTGGTCTCGGCGACCATCCTCTCGCAGAAGTCGACGCCGACGAGGTTCTCCTGGAAGATGTTGTGGTCGAACATGAACTCCGCTGCTTCGCCGAGGTTCACGATCTGCTCACCGAGTGCCGGCGGCTGCACTCCGTAGGCCATGTTCTGTGCGTAGCACGAGCACGTCGCGTGGTTGTCGCCGCAGATGCCGCAGATGCGGCTGGTGATGAAGTGCGCGTCGCGCGGGTCCTTGCCTTTCATGAAGATGCTGTAGCCGCGGAAGATCGACGACGTGCTGTGGCACTCGGCGACGGTCTTGTTGGCCCAGTCGATCTTGGTGTAGATCCCGAGGCTGCCGACGATGCGTGTGATCGGATCCCACGCCATCTCGATCAGGTCCTGGCCAGTTGCCCCCAGGGTTTCGGTCTTGGTTGCCATCGTCCTACCTCGTCTCCATCTTCTGGGATTCGGCCTTGTAGCCGGTGAGCAACTCGGGGCCCTTCACTCTCCACTTCGGTTCTTCGTCGATCGTCTTCTGGGTGATCTTGCGCAAACTGCGGACCAACCTGCCATAGACGCCGCTGGCCATCGTCGAGACCCGTGCACCGGGTGGCTCGTCCATGAACGGCATGAACTTGTCGGGGAAGCCCGGCATGGTGCAGCCGATGCAGATACCGCCGACGTTCGGGCAACCGCCGACGCCGTTGATCCAGCCGCGCTTGGGCACGTTGCACTTCACCACCGGTCCCCAGCAGCCGAGTTTGACGATGCACTTGGGCGAGCCGTACTCGGTGGCGAAGTCGCCCTGCTCGTAGTACCCGGCTCGATCGCAGCCCTCGTGCACGGTCGCACCGAACAGCCATTGCGGGCGGAGTGCCTCGTCGAGCGGGATCATCGGGGCCTGACCGGTTGCTTGATACAGCAGGTAGGTGATGGTCTCCGCCATGTTGTCGGGGTGTGCCGGACACCCGGGAACGCACACGATCGGGATGCCTGCTTTCGACTTCCAGCCCCAGCCGAGGTAGTCGGGCACGCCCATCGCGCCGGTCGGGTTCCCGGCCATGCCGTGAATGCCGCCATAGGTGGCGCAGGTGCCGACGGCCAGCACGGCGAGGGCGTGTGGCGTCAGGCGGTCGAGCCAGTCGTTGACCGTCATCGGCTGGCCGGTGTCGGGGTTGTTGCCGAAGCCGGTCCAGTACCCGTCTCCGTTGATCTGCTCGTTGGGGATCGAGCCCTCGACGACCAGCACGAAGGGATCGAGCTCGCCGCGGGCGCCTTTGAAGAACCACTCGAGGAAGTCGTCGGCGCCCTTGTTCGGACCGCATTCGAAGTCGATCAGCGGCCAGTGGACAGCGATCTTCGGCAGGCCCGGCAGCGCACCGAGGGCGATCTCTTCGATCGTCGGCTGAGTCGCTGCCGTCAAGGCAACCGAATCACCGTCGCAGCTGAGACCGGCGTTGAGCCAAAGGACGTGGACGACCAGTTCGTCCGGAGGGGCTTCCGTAGCGGTCACACTCGCTCCTTTTCCTACGGGCGCCGACGAGGCTCGACGCACGGACGGCCGGTGCCGCGGTCCGGGGGTTACCGGGGCACCGGATATGTGACTGCTGTCCTACGCCCGCGACCAGGCGACGTCAATGAGTGCGTTTTCCACCCAACGCGTCTGTCCAGGGCAGAAAGTCCCGTGTTCATTGGGTCAAGAACGCCCAGGAACGGGTTGATCTACTCGAATGGGTGTGAGTCGGGTGTCGCGCTCGGCGCGTGGTCGGGCTCACAGTTCGATTGGCGATCTACTCGGCGCTGAACGCCGCGATCGCCGCTTGGCCGATGCTGATGCCACCGTCGTTCGGGGGGATCGTGGCATGCACGAGCACATCGAGCCCGAGCTCGCGAAGACCCGATTCGACGACATCGGTCAGGCGGGCGTTCTGGAACACGCCACCGGTGAGCACGACGGTGTCGAGGTGGTGCGCAGCAGCGGTCGCCGCCGCCAGGGTCACCGTCGCCCGCCCGAACGCCTCGTGGAACCCGGCGGCGACCAACGACCGGTCGACACCTGAGTCGAGATCGGCCAGCAATGCGGCGATCAGCGCGGTCGGGTCGAGCACACCGGCGTCGTGCCCGATGCACCCGTCGTATCGCGGTGCGTCACTGCGGTCGACGCTGCGCGCCAATGCTTCCAGTTCGATCGCGGCCTGGGCTTCGTAGGTGACGCGCTGGCGACCCCCCAACAGGGTCGCGACGGCGTCGAACAGTCGCCCGGCGCTGGTCGTGATCGGCGAGGACGGCCGTTCGCCGAGATTCAGCACTGCGGTCGCCGTCGCCGGGTCAATGCCCCGGTCGACCAGCCTGCGCTCCGCTCGATCGCGCCCGACGGCCGCGGCTGCCCACGTCGCGCCCATCCGCCACGGCTCGCGGATGGCGGCCACGCCACCTGGCATGCGAACCGGTTGCAGATGGGCGACGCGGCGAGAACTGACGAAGTCGGCCACGAGCATCTCGCCACCCCACAACGTGCCATCGGGGCCGTACCCGAGACCGTCGTAGGCGATGCCGAGCACCGGTTCGGTACGGCCGTGCTCGACCATGCATGCCGCCACGTGGGCGTGGTGGTGCTGCACGGGGAACGTCGGCAGGTCGGCTTGTGCTGCCCACTTGCTCGACAGGTACTCGGGATGCATGTCGTGGGCGACGATGTTGGGCACGACCCCGTACAGGCGCGGCAGGTGATCGACCGCCTGGATGAACGAGCGATAGGTGGCGAGGTGCTCGAGGTCGCCGATGTGGTGGCTCGGCACGACCCAATCGCGCTTGGCGACACTGATGGTGCTCTTCAGTTCCGCGCCGACGGCCAACACGGATCGGTGCGCCTCGAAGGGCAGCCGCAACGGCTCGGGCGCGAATCCTCGTGAACGTCGTAGCACTTGCGTTCGGCCGGGCGTCGCACGCACGACGGAATCGTCACAGCGGATGTGGATCGGCCGATCATGTTGCAGTAACCCGTCGACCAGCGGGGTGAGGCGCGACATGGCGTCGTCGTCGTGATGGGCGATCGGCTCGTCGCTGAGGTTCCCGCTCGTCATGATCAGCGGTCGCGCAGCACCGGCCAACAGCAGGTGGTGCAGCGGGCTGTACGGCAGCATCAACCCGAGCTCCGGCAGGCCGGGCGCGACGCCGGCGGCCACGGTGGCGTCGTCGTGTCGCGGCGCCAGCACGATGGGCCGGCGGATCGACGTGAGCGCCTTGGCCGCCATGTCGTCGATGTTGCAGAGCAGTCGCGCAGCAGCCAACGACGAGACCATCACGGCGAACGGCTTGTCGTCACGTGCCTTTCGTCGACGCAACTCGGCGACGGCAGCCTGATCGGTCGCGTCGGCGACGAGGTGGTAGCCGCCGATGCCTTTCATCGCCACGATGCGACCGGAGGTGATCGCAGCGAGCGCTGCGTCGAGCGCGCCCGGACCGAACACGGCGTCGGTCGCCACCGCTGTCTGCCAGATCAGCTGTGGACCACACGTCGGGCAGGCATTGGGTTGGGCGTGGAAGCGGCGGTCGCCGGGATCCTCGTATTCGGCCCGGCACTGCGAGCACATCGCGAAACCTGCCATCGTCGTCGCCGGCCGGTCGTAGGGAACACCGAGCACGATGGTGTACCTCGGCCCGCAGTTCGTGCAGTTCGTGAAGGCGTAGCCGTGGCGCCGGTCGTCGGGGTCGTCGATCTCGGCGAGGCAGTCGGCGCACGTCGTGGTGTCGATGCTGATCGGTACGTCGGCGAAGCCCGCATCGTGGCTCTCGACGATGTGGAAGCCGCCCACCTTCGTGCCCGAGGTTGGCACGCACTCAGCAGCGACACCGGTCACGCGCGCCAAGGGCGGCGCATCTTCGACCAGCAGGCGGGTCAGTTCGGTGACAGCCTCGGCGGAACCTTCCACTTCGATCAACACGCCCGCACTGTCGTTCAACACATACCCGGCCAGGCCGAGGGCGACGGCATGGCGGTACACGAATGGGCGGAAGCCGACGCCTTGCACCGTGCCGGTGACCCGTAGCCGCTGTCTGGTGGTCGAGGCGAGTCCCACGGGTCAGCAGATGCGCGGGAGCGGGTCGCCCACGAGCATGTCGACGATCCGGGTCCCACCGAAGCTGGTTAGCAGCACGACGATCGCTTCCGGTTCGGCAACGATCTCGCCGATCCGCGCCGCATGTGCACCGATCGGGTTCGACCGCATCGCGGCCAGCGCGGCGTCGGCCTCGTGCGGCGCGACCACCGCGACCACCTTGCCTTCGTTGGCGACGTAGAGCGGGTCGATCCCCAGCAGATCACATGCACCCACCACCGCGGGCGCTATCGGCAGCAGTGTCTCGTCCAGCACCACGCCGAGGTTCGTGTCGCGGGCCAGTTCGTTGCAGACCGTCGCCACCCCGCCACGTGTGGGATCGCGCATCCAGCGCGTCGACGGCGCGGCGGTCAGCAGAGCGTCGACCAGTTGAGCGAGTGATGCGGTGTCGGAACGGATGTCGGCGTCGAGCATGAGATCTCCGCGGGCCAGCATCACTGCCATCCCATGGTCGGCCATGTTGCCCGACACCAGCACCACGTCGCCGGGACGCACGAGCTCAGGGCCGAGGTGGCGACCCTCCGGGATCAGGCCGACTCCGGCCGTCGTGATGTACAAACCGTCCGCGGCACCCTTGCCGACGACCTTCGTGTCGCCAGTGACCAGCCGTACGCCAGCGGCCGCCGCTGCCTCGGCCATGTCGGCGGCGATCTCTCGCAATTCGGCGATCGGGAACCCCTCTTCGATCACGAACGCAACCGAGAGCCATGTCGGCGTGGCCCCCGACACGGCGAGGTCGTTGACCGTGCCGTGGACCGCGAGGTGGCCGATCGACCCACCGGGGAACCGCCGGGGTAGCACCACGAACGAGTCGGTGGTGAATGCCAGTCGTTCGCCGGTGGGCAGGGTGAGGGTCGCGGCATCGGCGAGCGGGCCGTGATCGTCGCCACTGAACGCCTCGACGAACACGGCATCGACCAGCGCGGCCGATGCCTTGCCGCCTGCGCCGTGGGCAAGGGTCACGAGGTCGTCGGTCAGGCGGGGTCGCCGGCGCCGGAACGCCTCGATCCGGTCCAACACGGCGGCATGTCGATCGTCAATGCTGGTCATCGTCGGCCTCGGTACTCGGGTCTGTCGATCTGCGGCAGGCGAGCTTGCACGGCGCTCCACAGTGCGAATCCGATGGCTGCCTGCGTCTCTTGGATGCGGTGCACACTGTCTGCGTCGACGACCAGGCAGTGCTGCACGTGCGGCGACGTGACCATCTCACCCCCCGAGTAGCCGGCGATGCCGATCGTCAGCAGTCCGCGAGCAGCGGCGTCGCTGAACGCGTGCAGCAGGTTGCGCGAGTTGCCGCTGGTGGACAACCCGATCGCCACGTCGCGCTGGTCGGCGTGGGCGATCAACTGACGCGAGAAGACCAGGTCGAAGCCGACGTCATTGCCGAGGGCCGTCAGCACCGCGGAATCAGCCACCAGGTTGCGCGCCGGCAGCGGCTGGCCCCACGGGGGGTGGATGAAGAGCGCGGCGAGCGACGCCGCGTCGGTCGAGCTGCCGCCGTTGCCGAACA
>JANPOJ010000323.1:0-2162 GCA_031427935.1 Ilumatobacteraceae bacterium
GTGCAAGGCGAAATTCTAGCCCGCGTGACCACGCAGTTTGAGGTGCAGTCGCGGGTTCAACTGTCGGACCCCAGGCCGAACGTGCTGGAGCTCGTCCGTGCACTGGCGCCCACGCCGGCCGTCGGTGGATTTCCTCGAGCCGAAGCACTAGCCCTGATTGCCGAGGTCGAGGGGTTCGAGCGTGGTCGCTACGCAGGATCGGTCGGCTGGGTCGACGCCGCCGGCGACGGCACCTGGGCGGTCGCGCTGCGCTGCGCCGAGTTCTCGCCCGACCGCCGCAGCGCACGGCTCGTTGCCGGCGGCGGCATCGTCGCCGACAGCGACCCGTTGGCCGAGCTGGCCGAGACGCAGGCCAAGTTCCAGGCGATGCTGTCAGCCATCGTCAGGCCGTAGCTGCTGCAGTCAGTTCGGCAACCACCGCGGCGTTGAGTGCGGCGTGCACCTCGACGTTGTCGTGACGATTCGAAGCGACGCGAACGACGCATGTGTCGGGCTCGTCGAACCCGGCACCCAACGTCTCGGCGGTCTCGGCGATGTAGGCCCGCAGTCCGAAGGCGCGGGCGACTTCGACGACATCGGTGCCATGCGGCGTGCCGAACAACTGCTCGAACTGTTCGCCCGCCAGCGTCGAGGCCTGCGGCAGGAACGAGAAGATCGCTCCCCCATCGTTGTCGGTGACGACGATGGTGAGATCGAGCCCTCGCGCATGCAACGCGGTGAGCGACGACATGTCGTGGCAGAAGGCCACGTCGCCCAGCAGCACGCCGGTCGGTGCACCACTACCGATGGCCACACCGATACCGGTGGCGACGACTCCGTCGATCCCGTTCGCACCGCGATTGGCGTGCACGGTGACGTCGCTGCGGGGAGCACCGAACCACTCGACGTCGCGTACCGGCATCGACGAGGCGACCACCAGATGGCCACCCGCCGGCACGCCTGCGGTGATCGCCCTGGCCGTGCCCGGCTCCGACAGCTTGCTCTCCGCGTCGAGCGCCGCGTCGAGCACAGAACGTGCGATGCGATCAGCGTGCAGCCAGTCACCGAGCCAGGGCACATCACGATGGTGATGCGACACCTTGGCAGCGAGTTGTACGCAGAGCACGCCGATCGGTGCGTGATACTGCTGCGCGCCGAGGAGGTTGGGATCCGAAACCAGACCAGCCGGCGAGACGGCAACGTGCGATGCGCCCGACGCCGCCAGCCACTGCGCCAGCACCTTCGACGCCGGCGACATACCAAGCTGCAACACCACCGCCGGATAGTGATCGGCGGCGAAACCGGTGTGGCGCAGCAGGGCGTCGAACCGGACGACGGCTGACTCGAGTTGCTGGCAGCCCGAGAGGGGGTCGGCCAGCACCGGCCACCCCGTAGCGTCGGCCAGCGCTTCCACGCTCCGGGACTCATCGACACCGTTGCCCGCCACGATCAGACCGTGCGGCGTCGTCAGCAGGGCGACCAACTCGTCGATGACGATCAGCGGCGGTGAGATCAACTCCATGGGTTCCACCGGAGGCAACTCGCCCGCCTGACCGACCAGCGGTTCGCGAAATGGCAGGTTGAGGTGCACCGGGCCCGGCCGGTCGCCAGTCGCCGTTCGCCACGCCGCGGATGCGATCGAACGCCACGTTCCCCGCTCGTCGTCGTCTGCGACGCCCGGATCGACGAACGAACGGACAGCGACGCCGTACAGGTTGGTCTGCTCGATGGTCTGTGGCGCGCCCACACCATGAAGTTCCGGTGGCCGGTCGGCGGTCAGCACCACCATCGGAACACCCGACTGATGTGCCTCGACGACCGCCGCATGAAAGTGGGTCGCTGCCGTACCGCTGGTGCACAGCAGTGCCGCCGGCACACCGGTCGCCAGCGCAATCCCCAGCGATGCGAACGACGCCGATCGCTCGTCGTGGAAGATGTGCACGTCGATGTCTGGCCGCGCGGCCAGTGCCAGCGCCATCGGGGTGCTGCGTGAACCCGGTGCGACAACAGCGTGACGAAGCCCGTGACGAACCCACTCGTCGACCAACGTGGCGCAGAATGTGGCCTGCACGTCCTGTGGCGCCGAGGTCATGATCGCCACGATACGGGCCTATCATCCAGCATGTGCGCCCCCACGTCCGCCCGAGTGTCACGGTCGAGATCTGGTCGGACGTCGTCTGCCC
>JANPOJ010000324.1:0-2302 GCA_031427935.1 Ilumatobacteraceae bacterium
CGGATCATCATCTGCATCCACATCGTGTCGAACGCTGCGCCCTTGACGTTGTGCAGGCTGGTCATCTCGGCGTCGGTCATCATTCCGTCGGTCATGGGCATGCCTTGACTCATGCCGGCGTCCATCTGCATTGGCTGTTCCCACGATGTGAGCCAGCCGCTCATCATCGCGATCTCGGGGTCCTGTGCGCCCTTGATCCGCGTGGCTAGATCGTGAACCTGTGCGCCCGCCTCGACGGTTGGATCGAGGGCGATGTCTGCCATTTCGACAGCTTGTTGATGGTGCGGGATCATGCTCTGGGCGAACTGGACGTCGGCGGCATTGAAACTCGATGCTGCCGGCGCGGATGCTTCGGTTGCGATGGTCGATGTCGGCGAGGCGGTGTTGTTGTCTCCGCATGCGGCGAGTCCGAGAGCGCCGATTGCAGCGAAAGTCGTGAGGTGGCGAAGCTTCATTGGTCGATGGACCTTTCGAGAGGGGTCTCTGTTCAATTATTACTACAGAGTGTAGATGTAGAATCGAGGTTCACAACCGAGGCCCAACCGCGTTGACGATCACGGGTAGCCTCAACGCCGGAGGAAATCATGACGAAGCGACCTGACGGTGCACTCGAGCACGACATCATGACAGTGCTGTGGTCGACCGATGGTCCACTTCAGCCCGGCGAAATCAAGGGTCGCCTGAAGACCGAACTTGCCTACACCAGCGTGGCTACCGTGCTCGGACGGCTTCACGCCAAGGGCCTCGTCGATCGGACCGAATCGGGCCGAGCATTTGCCTACGCGGCCACCGTTGATGAGTCCGAACTGGCTGCTCGGCGCATCGGCGCTGTGCTGTCGTCGGCAACCGACCGAACGGCGGTGCTCGCCGGCTTCGTCGGCAGTCTCTCCAAGCGCGACACGAAAGCGTTACGGAAGATGCTCGACGAGAGCGGCCGCTGATGCTCCCGTCGTTGATCCTTCCACTGCTGGTCGCCCTCTCGTTGGCGGTGATGGTGACGACGATCCATCGACGTCTGCCGCCCGTGCTCGCAGCTCGCGCTGTCGCCGTCACGGTGGTCGTCGTCGCCGGTGCTGCCGTGCCGACCTTGTGGATCGTCGGTCTCGGGTACTTCACCCATGCTCCGTTTCTCGGGTCAGGTCTGAGGTGGTGCATTGACGTGTTCGGCGCGCACGACCGAATTTCACCTTGGATCGGTCTGCCGTCACTGCTGCTCGCTGCGATCGGCACCCTTCGGGCAGCGAGAGTAGTTCGCGCTCATCGCCGACTTCGCCACGATCACCAAGGTTTCGTCGAGATCGCCTGTCACGAGCAGCCGTTCGCGTTCACGCTCCCAGGGCGTGGGGGCCATGTTGTGTTGTCAAGCGGACTCGTCGAGTTGCTCGACGACGACGAGCGGAACGTCGTGCTCGCGCATGAGCTCGCCCATGCCACGCATCGACACGACCGCTATCTCCTTGTCGCTCAACTGGCAGTCGCCACCATCCCCATGCTGCGACCGCTGACTTCCAGACTGCAGTTCTCTCTGGAGCGCTGGGCTGACGAGGCCGCTGTCGAAGAGTGCGGCGATCGGCAGTTCGTAGCACGCACACTCGGCAAGGTCGCGTTGCGCAGCGTGACTCCCGTCGGTGCGATGAGCTTCGCAGGTCTCGGCGTACCGGCCCGTGTCTCCGCGCTTCTTTCTGCGCCTGCACCGACACCGCGTGCGCCACTGCTGATCGGCCTGTGGTCGGCGATCGTTGTGACCGGGGCGCTCGCAGCGTTCCAGGTTCACCACTTGGGGAGCCTCGTAACCGCCCTCTGCCCGGGCTGAAAGCAGCTTCTACACTCTGTAGGAGTACTCTGGCGCGGGTGGAACCGCCGATGACAACGAGTTCGACGGCGTCAGATGGCCCTCGCACTCGAACGAAGCTGATCGCCCTGGCAGTGTTGGCAGCGCTGGTCATCTACGCGGTGACGCGTCCCTCTCACGAGACCGGCTTCGAGCCGTCCGGCAACCCACGCCCGCTTCCAGCTGCGGCAAAATTGACCGAGATGTCCGCCGATGCGTTCGAAGGTGTCCTGGTCGGCCTGCATGGAAAGCCTGTGATCGTCAACATCTGGGCCTCGTGGTGCTCTCCATGTCGAACCGAGACGCCCTTGCTCGAACGAACGTGGGAAGCCCACGGTGACGAAGTCGTGATCCTCGGCGTGGGTTCCAAGGACGTGCCGTCCCACCTGCTCGCCTTCATGGACGAGTTCGACGTGTCATACCCCAATGTGTTCGACAGCTCGGGCGAGATTCGAGCACGCCTCGGACTCC
>JANPOJ010000325.1:0-4664 GCA_031427935.1 Ilumatobacteraceae bacterium
CCATCGGCTCGTAGTCGTCGAGCACGGTCAGCGCTCGATCGGCCAACCACGAGCCGGTTGCGCCGGAGCCACCCCCGGCGTCGAGATAGGTCGTGCCGCTGTCGACCGGCGCTAGATGCGGCGAAATCAACCCCTCCAGCAGGGAACGAGTCGACCGGAACCACCAGTGGCGCTCACCGGCTTCCACCATCCGTTGGTACTCGTCGTTGTCCATGGCACCGATCTTTGCATGCGGGGATCTCTAACATCACGGGAATGCATCCCCGCTCCGATCTGTCGTCGACCATCTGCGTGGTCACCGGCGGCCTGGGGTTCATCGGGTCGAACCTGACCCACGAACTGGTTCGACGCGGCGCCACCGTGCGAATCGTCGACGCGCTCGTCGAGGGCCACGGCGGTGACCGTCGCAACGTCGAGGGGCTCGACGCCGAGATCGTCGAGGCCGAGATCGGCGACGAGTGGTGGCCGACGTTGTCGCCGACGCGGACATCGTCTTCAACCTGGCCGGCCAAGTCAGCCACCTGGCGTCGATGCACGACCCGTTGCTCGACCTGCACGTCAACACGGTGACCCACGCCTCGTTCCTGGAGATCCTGCGCCGTGTCAACCCCACGGTGCGCGTGGTGCACACCTCCACTCGCCAGGTCTATGGCCGGCCACTTCGTTCGCCGGTCGACGAGCTGCACCCGACCAGCCCGATGGATGTCAACGGGGTCTCCAAGTTGGCAGGCGAGCAACTGCACATCGTGTACCACACCGCGTACGCGATGCGGACGACCAGCCTGCGCCTGACCAACGTCTACGGCCCGCGCCAGCGACTGAGCAGCGACGAGTTGGGCTTCTTGCCCGTCTTCATCCGCAAGGCGCTGTTGGGCGAGCAGATACGAATTTTCGGCGACGGCGAACAGCGCCGGGACTGCGTGTACGTCGACGACGTCGTCGAGGCATTGCTCGCGGCGACTGCACCTGAGGCAATCGGGCGGATCTTCAACGTCGGCAACGTGGTCGATCACTCGCTGGCAGAGATCGCCAGGGCGATCATCGAGGCCACGGGCAGCAGCGGGGGGCTGGAGCTCGTGCCGTGGCCGGAGGACCATCAGCGGATCGACATCGGTTCGTTCCACACCGACGGCACCACGATCGCCGAGACGCTGGGCTGGAAAGCCACGACCGCACTCGAGATGGGGCTCCGGGCGACCGCGACGTTCTATCGTGGTCACCCGTGGTACCTGTCGTCGACCTGAGTCGGCGCGGCCAGCGGTTTGCCTCGGCGTTCGCGACAGCAGCAGAACGGATTGCGGCGAGTGGCAGTTTCCTCCTCGGAGCTGAGCTGGCTGCGTTCGAAACCGAATTTGCCGCATGGCTCGGCGCGCAGCAATGCGTTGCCGTGTCGTCGGGTGCCAGCGCTCTGCAACTGGCGCTCGCCGCCGCAGGTGTCGGCGCGGGCGACGAGGTGCTGGTGCCGGCGTTCACCGCGGTGCCGACTGCCTCGGCGGTCGCCGCGGTCGGCGCGACACCTCGGGCGATCGAGGTCGATCCGAGCACCGCGTGCATCACGACCGAGAACGTGGCGGCGGGCCGAACGGCACGAACGAAGGCCGTGATCGTGGTGCACCTGTACGGCTACCCGGCCGAGCTCCCCGACACCGACCTGATGATCATCGAGGATGCGGCTCAGGCTCACGGCGCGCTTGGCGATCCGGGCCGTTCGACAGCGACGGCGTACAGCTTCTATCCGACCAAGAATCTCGGTGGGATCGGCGACGGGGGCGCGATCGTGACCAACGACGTCGCGATCGCCGATCGGGCGCGAACGTTGCGGGTGCACGGCATGACAGCTCAGTACGTGCACGAGATCGTCTCGCAGAACTTCCGCATGTCGGAAGTGGAGGCCGCATGGTTGCGGTTGGCGTTGACGGTTCTCACGGTCGACGTGGCACGGCGCCGGGAAATTGTGGCGAGGTACCGCCAGGCCGCCCCCGCACTGCGCTGGCAGTCCGCGCACCCCCGGCACGCCTACCATCTGGCCGTGTTCCGCAGCACCGACCGCGCCGCAACGCGCGCCACGCTGGAAGCGGCCGGTATCGCCTCTGCCATTCACTACCCGTTGGCCATCACCCAGCAACCGGCGTACCGCGATCTCGACCATCCACCGTGCCCCGAGGCCGAGGCATGGGCCGCTGAGTGCATCAGCGTGCCATGCTTTCCGGAGATGACCGAGGCCGAGATCGATCGCGTGTGCGGCGCACTGGCCGGACTCGGCACATGACCGCCGTTGCCAGCATCTCCGCGGTGTTCCCCTGCTACAACGACGCTGCAACGATCGGTGGCCTGATCGACGACGTGCACGATGCATTGTCGCCACTGGTGCCGGAGGTCGAGGTGATCGTCGTCAACGACGGGTCGGCCGACGACTCGCGTGGCACGCTCGACAAACTGGCGCTCGAACGGCCCTGGTTGCGCGTCGTGCACCACGAGACGAACGGCGGCTACGGCAAGGCGTTGCTCAGCGGCTTTGCCGCCGCGCAGAACGACTGGATCTTCTACACCGACGGCGACGCCCAGTACGACGCCGGCGAGGCGGCACTGCTGGTGCCGTTGGCCACCGACGACATCGACCTCGTGCAGGGCTACAAGATCGGCCGTGGCGACTCGTGGTATCGCAAGTTGATCGGCCGCGTGTACCACCACGTCGTCAAGCTGCTCTTCCGCCTCAAGGTGCGCGATACGGATTGCGACTTCCGCGTGTTCCGCCGTCAGCTGATCATCGATCGCCCGTTGCTGTCGACCACCGGTGTGATCTGCGTCGAGATGATGCGCTCGTTCGATCGGGCCGGGGCGCGCTTCGTCGAGATCCCCGTGCATCACTACTTCCGCCCGTCGGGCAAGTCACAGTTCTTCCGCGTTCCGGCGATCGCCCGCAGCGCCCGGCAGTTGCTCGCCCTGTGGTGGCACATGGTGGTCCGTGGACGTTGAGGCCCGCCTCCGACGTGACGTCGCCTGGGCGGCGTCGGACGACGGGGCCCGCTGGGCGTTTCGGGCCGTCCTTGCCGGTTCGTTGATCGTGTTGTACCTGGTCGGGCGGAACCAGTGGTTCATCCGCGACGACTGGGCGTTCACCCTCACGCGCGAGAAGGTCCATCAGGCAAGCGGGTTGGACGACATGCTGTTCATGGCCCAAGACGGCCACTGGATGACCGGCCCCATCCTGATCTACCGTGGCATCCACGCAGTGTTCGGAACGGGCTCGTACTGGCCGTATCTGCTGCCGACGATGGCGTGCCACCTCGGCATCACCGCAATGGTCCGCAAGCTGAGCCTGCGTGCCGGGGTCATGCCATGGACGGCAACGATCCTTGCCGGCACCTTCGCCGTGTTCGGCAGTGGTTGGGAGAACATCGTCTTCGCCATCCAGCTCACATACAACATGTCGATGCTCGGGTTTCTCATCCACCTCGCCCTGACCGATCACGAGGGGCCACCGAACCGCCGCGACGCGGTCGGGGTTTTCGCCGGCCTCGTGGCGGTGTCGTCGTCGGGATTCGGACCGTTCTTCATCGTCGGGACCCTGTTGTTCACTGCGTTTCGTCGCCGTTGGAAGGCCGCGGCGATCGCGACGGTGCCCACGGCGGTGGCGTCGGCCTGGTGGTGGCTGTATTGGGGCCAGGACTCGGCAGGAGCATCTCTGCACTCGCCGATTTCGCGGGTGCCTGCGTACGTCAAGCGCGGCTTCGAGGCCGTGTTCCAGGACCTGACATCGGTCGACACCCTGGTTGGAGTCTCGCTGATCGCCACCTTGGCGGTGTTGCTGTGGCGCCAGCGCGACGCAAGGGCGCACGACCTCATGCTGTCGCTGGCGATCACCTCGGGCTTGATGTACATCGGACTGGGCATCCAGCGCGGTGGTTTCGGCGTCGAGACTGCCGCCAACTCGCGCTACGTGTACATGGCGGCGGCGCTGATCATCCCGGCGTTCGGCGTCGCCGTCGATCAGTTGGCACGCCTCGGTTCGCCGGTCGTGTGGGCCGGTCGATTGCTGCTGGTCGGAGCAACGGCGATGAACGTCGGCGCGTTGCGGTCGAACAGCAGCGATTGGGCCAACCGCGCCATCGCCGAGCGCCACGTGCTCGAACTGGTGGCCGCCTCGCCCTCCATCGCGACACTCGATCAATCCATCGCGCCGCTGCCCTTCAGCCCCGACGTGCGGATCGGCGACCTGCCCGAGCTGATCGCCGACGGCGCCATCCATCCACGTGCGGCGGCGACGCCAGGGGACCAGGCCCTCGTCGACGCGGCGCTGGTCCAGCCTCCCCCGCCCTAGCGGCAGCCCCCCGATCAGGGCGTAGCGTGAGGTCATGCCAGAGTTCGCCTACACCGAGCTGCTCTCCCTGGGGCCCGACACCACGGAGTACCGGCTGCTGACCACCGACGGGGTGTCGTCCATCGACACCGAGGCGGGCACGTTCGTCCGCATCGAACCGGCAGCGATCACCCTGCTGACCGAGACGGCGATGCGTGACATCGCTCACCAGCTATGACCTATGGGGCGAGCCTTACGGACTTGGCCCGGCGTGCTGCCTCCTATGTAGACAAGATCCTGAAAGGGGCGAAGCCGGCCGACCTGCCCGTCGAGCAGCCCACGAAGTTCGAGCTGGTGATCAACC